>CAZSOE010000159.1:0-5529 GCA_964608335.1 uncultured Chloracidobacterium sp. | reverse complement strand
ATGAATTACGCGGTTGCGGATATCGAGAGTGTAAGCGCGTCAAAACCACACGGCGAAAAGGCGGATGTTGAGGTTCGCGTGAAGACCCGTTCGGGCGAAAAAGTCGAAGGCATCTCGATCAAGCTTGTCAGCAGTTCGACCGGTTTTAATCAGATCGATAAACGCTGGCTGCGTCAATATGCATCGATGTGGAAGATGCCGGCGGACGTGGTCACGGCTTTGAAGCTGTTCGTTGGCGAGACCCCGCCCGCAAAACCAGGTCGTGATGCGAAGCGGATGTACCTGAACGAACTCGATCCTGTGCAGCAGAAAGCGATCGTCGATTTCTTCACCGCAAAAAAAGACGAGGTCGTCTCGGACCTCTTCGCGGGCGACGGTATTCATGCCGCCGGTTGGGTGATGGTTGCATTAAAGGCCACGTCAAACACGCGCTGGGTTATCCGCTCATCGGCCGACACAATAACGTTCTTTGGCGAGGGCAAGGTCGAGATCACGCGTGCGGGCAATCTAAAGATCGGCCGTATCACAATGCAGCGAAAAGGTGGCGACGGCGGGCGGGAAACGGCAAAGATGCTGCAGTTCAAGATCAATCCTGCCTTGCTCTTTGACCAACGCGGCGTGTAACACGCTCAGTAGGGCTTGTCATTGCTCCGGCAGCAAATTCGCCTGTTCGGCCACCGCCTGCCACCTGCCATCCTGCTTTACATACATCGCGGTATAGCAATAACTCGCGTCGAAATCTCCCTCTTTCGTGGACCGCCCCTTCATCGTTACGCGCCCGAAGGTCACCGCTGCGTCGCCATAGATCCGTATTTGAAGGTCGTCGGTGTGGATGGACTCGAAAGTGAGGTCGCCGGAACCAATGTCGGCGATCCAATCCGCTTTCGGCACTAGATTTCCTTCCGGGTCCGTAAAAATAAAATCGTCGGCAAGGATACGATCGAGTGCTTCTGTGTCGCGTGCAAGGAAGGCTTCATGCGATCGATGCTCGAGTTGGCTGACTAACAGCTCATCACCCGCGCTCTTGTCGTCCATACAACGCAGCTCCTCTCTCAATGGCCATCATATTATTCGGCCGCGAACCCGCGAAGCGGCACGACTCTCATTTCACACACGTTCCTTCCCATTTGCCGCTTGGCGGTTCGGTTTTTCCCGATGTGCGAGTCCAGCCTCCGCTGAAACTCTGGCCGTCGGCCGAGAGAGTGAAGTGAAACGTACCCTTTGCGTCAACCTCCTCGTACCTTCCGGCAAGTGTGCGTCCACCCTGCGATAAAGTGCCGCGAAGCTTGCCGCCATCGAAGTCGTAGGTAGATGTCGCTTCATTACCGGCAATTTCAAAAGTCATCGTGCCGAAGCTCGTTCTCCAGGTTCCTGCAAACCCTTGACAGCCGGCGGGCTTAAGTATCTCCTCACACTTCATATTGCGCAGGGTCTCCTGACGGCGGGCGAACTCTTGTTCGGTGCGGGTCAAGTTTGCCTGCAGGTCATCCATGGAGCGATCTTTGGCCTGTTGTATCAAGCCCGCCAATTTGTCGCGGGCCGCCCTTTGCGAGGCAAGTTTGTCTCTAGCTGAGGTCGGCACGGGTAAGCCGAGTGTTTGCAAGATGTCGTCCAACCCCGACATTACGAAGCCGCCCGCAATAGAGCGGCGCAGATCCGATAGATGGGTGCGCCACGCGGCTTCCGCCTTTTTGATATCAAGGAGCATTGCCGCCTCCAGGTATGTGCGTCGGGCTTGTTCGACGGCCTGCTTTTTCTCACGGCACACATCGTCGGCAAAGACCAGCTGTGCGGATGCATTTTGCACCCCGCACAACCAGAAAGCGCACACAACCAAACCCACAAATGTTGCGATTCGCGAGCAGTTCATGACCTTCCCTCCATTCGTCGATCTAAGCGATCCACCTGGGAGGTGATTACTGATTGTCGGGTAACGCGTCGATAGTACGCCCGTTCCAGACGAGGGTCAATCGAGATATCGCAAGGATGAGCTTCGTTGACGCAAGCTAAGACGGCCGCTTTACCCGCAACGGCCATTTCGCCATAATCTCTTCTCGCAGGCCCACGCAAATTTGAGCCCCACGTCAGCCTGGGCCTTTCGTTTCCGGTCGTAAGCCGCCCGGTCCCAGTAGGCGCCGCCGCCTACGAAGTGATAGACGGTCATCGACGTCTCGATCGTTGGTTGATCGCAGGGCGTATTCGCCGGCGACCAACATTCGACGTACTCGAGCTTCTCGGTCCGTGCTATCTGTTTCCCCTTGAATTGGGGCGGCAAGTTGTTATTACTCTGTGCGTCTCGCGCGTCCCCCGTCCTTTCTTTGGCAATCGGATCAAGATGGACGACATAAGGCGCGCCGGATTCGCCAACAAGTACAAGATCGTCGGGGATGTCGCTCCATTTTTCCTTGAAGCCGCGAGCGGAGACCTTTGCTCGATACTGCGCATGCTTTGAGAAACTCGGCAGCGGAGTGATCACGAGGGGCCGTGTGCGACCCTGAACGTTCGTGTTTGCGGCCGCGACCTGCGACCCGCCGATCAATTCGATCTCAACCCGAGCACCGGCGACCGCGGCACGGGTTTCGGAGTTGACGGCCTCAACGATAAGCGTGAACGGCGCGGCTTTAGGGAGTTCGCTCAGTTGTACGGTGATATTGTCGGAAAAAGTCGCCGAGCTTATTGCCAGGCCGGACTTCACGGTTCCCTCGTTTTGCCGCGATCCGACCGTGATAGTTAGTTGCCGCGTCTCGTAACCTTCGGCGGAAGCTGTGACCTTCAGCTCATCGCCGATCCGATAATTTCCCCTAAAAGTCGCGATGCCGCTCCCGTTCGTCCTCTCCGTTACAAAAAGGAGGCCGCCATCGACGTTCTCTTCTTCTTTCTGTACCTTGACGGGAGCCTGATTCAGCGGAACCCACCTCACGCTGCCACTGGCACTGCGTCTCTGGCCGAGGACGGTGACGGTCAGGACCCGTGAGTTGGGATCCTCTTTTTCGTCTTTCTTTATTCTCCTTGTCTCATCGACCTCGGCATTTTTCGATTTGAGAACGATGTCCCCATAATCCTGCCGGGCGTTGCCCTCGAATCCCTTCGCCGGCACTGATATCGCGAATACCTTACTCTCGTAACCGAAACGTTCGATAGTGACGGTAAATTGACCCGGCGCCGCATAGAATATGAGTACGCCAGCCTCATTGGGACGGATGCCGCTCGCGATCAGATCGACATTAGCGGGAGGGCCGGCCACATCGAAAATGCGCCCGCCGGTCACCTTTACGGTCGCATCGGGAAGCGGCGTGTTGTTGACCGAGCTCACGACGCGAAACGTTACAACGTATTCCTTGAGCTGTGCCGAGACGGGCACGGCGTAAATTCCGATAAACAGAATGGCGGCGACCCAGAAACTTTTTTTCATCGTTGACCCTCCCGGTCCGCACTTTGCTTCATTTCCGTGCGGAGCGCCACCAATGTTACCGCCATACTTCTGAGCGTTCAAGCGGAATTTTCATCTGCCTCACACGCCGAATTGACGCAAGTGGTGACCGAAGTGTTTCCTGGATCTACTGCTTTGGAAACAACAGCCCAAAGGCAGCATCTGCGGTGAACATACACCGCGCATTGTGTCCGCACGCGGGCACGATCAACGTCTCGTGCTTCGCGCCGAGGCGATCCACCACATAACGACCGAACGCCAGCCCGCGAGCCAGCCGTGTCGGGCCCTGGGCGTTGGCCGCGCAGGAGCCGTCAAAACCAAACAGCGGCAGGATGTCGAGACCGCCGAGCAGGTAGGTTGCGCCTCTCGCTGCGAGCTGTTTTTTCAGTTGATCGTCCGTCAGCTTTGCCGTGTATCCAACACGCCGCTGAAGGCCATAGGGCCAGTTGTCGTACGTCGTGCAATTCCGTGCATCGGCGAACGCAACAAACGGCGGCGGAGGAGTAGCCGGTAATGTGGAGACGTAGCCGGGGCTAAGCGCGGACACGTTCGCGGACACCAGCGTGACCGATGGTCTCACAGCCTCCAAATACGCGTACGAGGATGGATTTGATACGACGTAGCTGAGAGGAACGCCCAACATCTCATGCACCTGATTCGACATCTGGTAACGCGATACGAACTGGCCTCCGGCGGAGTGCCCAGCCAAAACAATCGTCTTGAGATTCGGAAATGAATCCCTTTTGGCCAGCGTCCGCAGGATCTGATCGATCACATCAAACGAGGTGATGTCGCCGTTGTCGACGCTGGCGCCGCCGGCCGTCCAGCGCGAGGGACCGCCGCATTGCCATGTCGCCTCTCGCTCCGACACCTTGTCGGAGCATCCGTCGCCATTGTTCGATGCAAATCTCGGCGAAATGATGACTGTGTCATCGAGGCCTCCCGCGAGAAACGCGCCGGCGAGCGCATGACGGAAATAATTGTCGGCGTCACGTCCCGCTCCATGGATCACGACGAAAGCGCGCTTGATATCCGAGTTGCGTACGCCGAGAGGAAAGCTTCTGTAGACGAGAAGGCGCACCGAGCTTTCGCGCAGAACTACCCACTCCGAGCACTCTGCCGGGTTTGTGCACGCTGCGGCAAACGCATGCCCTGCGGTAGGAATGATGATCCCGAATAGCCAAATAACAATGCGAATACGCTTCATATAACCTCTTGGTTGATCTAGGACTAACGTCAAAGGCCGAAGCGGCCAAATTCAGACGCCGAATTGCCGAAGATGGTGGTCGAAATGCTTCCAGCAGAAGGCGCCCCAGTCTTTCGTGGATAAGGCGCCAAAGATTGCGTGAGGCGGGCAAGGGCCGGCGACGTCTCGTGAACCAAGATCCTCGACATAGCCGATAAGGCGGTCGATATCACGTTCCCATTCCCCGGGTTTTGTGACAAAGGCATCGGCCGGGCCTTTGATGCGCCCTTTTGGCCAGGGCACCACGTAGATGGCGAGGAAACGCACGATGGCGTTGCGACGCCAGCCGTGTTCCTGAGTGGCTTCGACGTGGCCGACTGCGTGCGTCATCTGGTCGGTCAGGTGGGCGATCATCTGCGGCGCGGTCATCGTGCCCCATTGCCGTTCCGTATCCGCGGTCAACCGGCGCAAGCGGCCGATCGTATGCGCCCTGTCCTGGGCATTGAGAAATGACCTCATCCGATGTAGATTACTCCGCGGTGAGACTCTCGCGCAATCAGGTGATCGGAGCCGTCATTCTGCTGGCGATCATTATTGCGTTCACGCTCCTCCGGACTGTCCTGTAGACCGCGAACGCACCAGCAGGAATACCGGAAAACTCAATGCGAGCGCGACCAGCGCTATTCCGCTCGTGATCGGATCGGCGAAGATAAAGCCAAAGAAAAGAGCAACTTGCACCAGCAGGAGTACCGCCGGCAATATCGGGTAACCCCAGACACGAAACGGCCGCACGAGGTCAGGGTCGCTCTTGCGCAATGCGAAGAGCGAGCCGGTAATCAGGATATTGAGCGCGACGCTGAAGAACGCGTAAACGGCCATCAGCACTTCAAAGGTTCCGATCAAGATGAGCACG
>CAZSOE010000158.1:0-5558 GCA_964608335.1 uncultured Chloracidobacterium sp. | reverse complement strand
TGGAAATGTGAGAACGGACGATCTGCGGCAGGTCGTCCGTATTGTTTATGAGCGTAACGGGAACAATAAAGGTCTTCGCCGGCAATGCCCATCGGGCGCTTGCCGAGGAGATCTGCACCCAGCTTGACCTCGAACTGGGCAAGGCCAGCACCGAGCGGTTCTCGGACGGGGAGTTCAACTTCCAGATCCTCGAGAACGTTCGCGGGCACGATGTTTTTATCGTTCAGCCGACGTGCCCGCCATCGGACCGCCATCTGATGGAGCTGTTGATAATGATCGACACGTTCGTCAGGGCGTCCGCCGAACGCGTTACGGCCGTGATCCCGTACTTTGGTTACGCCCGAGCCGATAAGAAGGACCGGCCGCGTGTCCCGATCGCCGCGAAGCTGGTCGCGAACCTGATCACAACGGCGGGCGCGTCGCGAGTGTTGACGATAGACCTACACGCGTCTCAGATCCAGGGGTTCTTTGATATTCCGGTAGACCACCTTTACGCTGCGCCGATCGTGGTCAATTACTTTAAGGAGAACCCGATCGAGAATCTGATCGTGGTTGCTCCGGATACGGGCGGGGCCGAGCGGGCACGGGCGTATGCAAAACGGCTCAACGCCGGCCTCGCGCTGTGCGACAAGCGTCGCGAGCGTGCGAACGAAGCCGATGTAATGAACATCGTCGGCGACGTTAAGGGCAAGAACTGTTTGATAATCGACGACATGTGCGACACGGGCGGTACGATCTGTAAGGTTGCCGAAGCGTTGCACAAGGCGGGTGCGAATGAGATCAACGCGTGCTTCACGCACGGCGTTTTATCGGGCAATGCGGTTGAGAATATCAGCAACTCGCACCTCAAAAAGGTGATCGTTACGAACACGATCCCGATACGCGAGAACGGGAAGCCGCTTGTTGAAGGCGGCAAGATAGAGATCCTGAGCGTCGCGCCGCTGCTGGCGTCGGCGATCAAATCGATACACGACGAGACCAGCGTTTCGTCGCTGTTTATTTGAGGCTTATGGCAGAGAAGGTAATTGTAAAAGCGGAACAGCGGGAAGACCGCGGCAAAACTGTTGCCCGTCGGCTGCGAGCGTCGGGAAGGGTCCCGGTCGTTATTTACGGCGGGGGCGGCGAGAGCGTTGCGGCGTCGGCGGCAATAGCCGATCTGGCCGCGATCCTGCGTTCTGACAGCGGCCAGAATACGGTCTTTTCGTTCGAGGTGGATGGCGAAGCGGCGGACGTGATCTTTCAGGACCGCCAGGTCGACCCGATCAGGGGGCGGCTGATCCACGCGGACCTTCGTCGTCTCGTCAAGGGCGAGAAGATCGAAATGACGGTCACGATCCACCTTATCGGCGAGCCGTTGGGTGTTAAGGAGGATGGCGGAATGCTCGAGCAGCAAATGCGTGAGCTCAAGATACTCTGCGAACCTGCGCTAGCTCCCGACGCGATCAACGTCGATGTGACGAACCTTCGTATCAACGAATCGGTTCACGTTTCGGACCTTACGGTCGGTGAGGGTATCGAGATCCACGTGCCCGGCGACGCGCTCGTCGCCTCGGTCATTTACGTCAAAGAACCGGAGCTCGCGCCTCAGGTCGAGGAAGGTGCACAACCGGTTGTCGAGGGTGAGGCGGCGCCGGAAGCTGCTCCCGAAGGCGAGGGCGGCGGCGAGAGCTAGCATGGTGTGAGCAATTGGCTGATCGTCGGCCTCGGTAATCCGGGCCGCGAATACGAAAAGACGAGACACAACCTCGGGTTCATGCTCGTCGACCTGCTTGCCCGGCGGCTAAATGCAACGGTCAAGCGCGAAGAGTGCCGGTCCCTGGTGGGTCGGGCCGATTTTGAAAACACGGTGGTCGAGCTGGTCAAGCCGCAGACGTTTATGAATCTGAGCGGCGAAGCAGTCAGGTGCTTGCTGGCGAAGGAGGAGCGATCGGTCGAACGCCTGATCGTCATTTCCGACGACCTGGCACTGCCGCTTGGTACTGTGCGGATCCGCCCGAAAGGCACGCACGGCGGTCATAACGGCCTGCGGTCGATCATCGATAGTCTGGGCACGCAGGAGTTTATCAGGCTGCGGATCGGCATTCAGCCGGAGCATCCGGTGGCCGATGCAAAACGATTCGTGCTCGACGAGTTCGGCAAGGGAGACGCTGATGTGGTCGAGAGAGTGCTCGCGACTGCGGCCGATGCGGTCGGGACGATATTGCGCGACGGAGTTGCCACCGCGATGGCAAAGTTCAATGGAGCTGTAGAAGATGGCAAATAGGACCTACGAAGTAATGTATATCATCGACCCCGAAACGGCGGCCGATAAAATAACTAAACTGAACGACGCGGTCGGGAAGTTGATAGCAAAAGAAGGCGGTGACGTCGTCCGCATGGACGACATCGGAATGAGGCCGCTGGCCTATCCGATCCAGAAAAAGACCGAAGGGCACTACGTCCTGTTCGAGATCAATGGCTCGGGTCAGGAGATCGCCGAGCTCGAACGCCGCATGCGCGTCAACGACATGATCATGCGCTACATCACTGTTCGTGTTGACGAGGAACGCAAGACCGCCGAGAAGCGCCGCAACAAGCGCGAGGCTCGTGCCGCAAAACGCGCTTCGTTCCGGACCGCACCGCAGGAACAGCCGGCCGAAGTACAGGCCGAGGCCTAGGAGACCTTATGCCAGAGAAAGAAATGGATGTTATAACCGATCGCGACATGATGGGCGACGAAGAGGTCATTGGCGATCGTCCACGGCGATATCACCGCCGCCGGCCGCGACAGGTAGTACCCGATTATATCGATTGGAAGGACGTCGACCTTCTGCGTCAGTTTGTGCCCGAGCGTGGCAAGATCATGCCGCGTCGCATCTCGGGCATCTCGGCCCGCGACCAGCGTCGGGTGGCAAAAGCGATCAAACGCGCCCGTTCGATGGCATTGCTGCCGTTCGTAGCTGATTAAGCGTTTGGCCTCGGGTCTTGGGCTTTCGGTCTTTGTCGGAACTTCGGCCATGTGACTTTTCAAGGACCAACGACCTAAGGCCGAAGACCGGGTTTAGGAGATTTATGGCACACACAACGATCCTATTAAGAGAAGATATCGACACGATCGGCGGTCGCGGCGAGATAGTCAAGGTCCGCGCCGGCTTCGCCCGTAACTATCTGTTGCCGAAGGGTTTAGCGACCCTTGCGACAAAGGGCAACGTCAAGCAGATCGAACAGGAACGCGAGGCGCTCCTAAAGAAGGCGGCGATCGAAAAGGCCACCGCCGAAGCTCAACACGAGCAGATGGAAGGCCTCAGGCTTGAATTCGAGCGTAAAGCTGGCGAGCATGGAACTCTGTTTGGCTCGATCACTTCGATGGACATTGCAGCGGCGCTTCAGGTCAAGGGCTACGAGATCGACCGCAAGCGTGTAATGCTCCGCCATCCGATCAAGGAAACGGGGGAATACACGGTCAACGTCAAGCTTCACCGCGAGGTCACGCTGTCTATACCGGTCGCTATCACCGCCGAAGCCGGTGATGAGCCGCCTGCCGAGAAACCGGCGAAGAAAGGCCGCAAGAAGGCCGAGAAGACGGAAGAAGCGCCCGCTGAAGGGTAGAACGAAAGAGAAATGAAACCCGGCTCGATCTCTGTTCGTTCTTTTGCGACGTTTCTGGTCCTCTGTTTTGCTTTGAATCTCGCCGTCTACGGACAGACCCTGGATCCAAAGGCGGCAAAGATGAAGGCCGAGATCCAGAAGCTGGGTACGGGTCCGAACGCGCGGATCGAGATCGAGCTTGGCGACGGACGCCGGATCAAAGGGTATATTTCCGAGGTTAAGGCCGAAAGCTTTGTCCTCGTCAGCGCCCAGTCCGGAGCCGCGACCGAGGTCAGATACGCCGATGCTTCAAAGGCGAAAAAGAGAATGTCGAAGGCCGCGAGGATTGTTCTCGGCGTTGGCATCGGGTTCGCCGCTTTTGTCGGCCTTGCCCTTCTGGTCTGCAAGCGTCACGGCTGCGATTAGACGAGCGAAACGCCTGTCGCGATTGATATTATCGACTTTCGTTTGCGGCCCTTAGACAGGGCCGTTTTTTCTGTCTAAAATACTCTGGCCTCACTTACTTTTTCGGAGCATTTTTCATCAAATGGCGAGCGTTTTTCCCGACCGGCGAGAGCAATTCCTCGAAAAACCGCTGCCCTCAAGCGACGAGGGCGAGCGAGTCATTTTGGGCGCGATCCTGCTTGATAATGCGTTGATCGCTCCGGCGGTCGAGCAGTTAAAGCCCGAGGATTTCTATTCGCCGCTGAATCGCCGCGTGTTCGCGGCGATGATCGCTCTCTTTGAGAAGCAAAAGCAGATCGACCCGATACTCATCGGCGAAGAACTCAAGAAAGAGGGCTCGCTCGACGCGATCGGCGGCGTGACCGCGATCACCAACCTGACGTACGGCCTTCCGCATTTTTCCAACATAGAAGAGTACATTACGATCGTCCGTGATAAGTCCGTAGTCCGGAATCTGATCCGCACCTGCAATGCGATAACCAGCGAAGCATTGTCCGAGGAACAGGAGGCGACCGCCGTTCTAGACGCGGCCGAACAGCGCATCTTTGCACTCGCCGAGGGCCGCACTCGACCGAGCTTCTCGAAGATAGAGCCCGTTGCCCGGCACGTTTTCGAGATGGTCACCGAACGCTCCAAGGGCGAGGGGACGGGTATCACGGGGCTGCCGACCGGTTTTCGCGAATTCGACGATATGACCTCGGGGCTGCAGCGAACCGACCTGGTGATCGTCGGCGGCAGGCCGTCAATGGGTAAGACCGCGCTTTGTCTGAACATCGCGCAAAATGCGGCGCTTCGGGCGAACGCGATCGTCGCCTTTTTCTCGCTCGAGATGTCCAAGGAGCAGCTCGTGACGCGTATGCTGGCGGCCGAGTCTCGTATCAACGCGCACCGGTTCCGCACGGGCCACTTCATGAGCGCCGAATGGGAACGCCTCGCGGGAGCGGTCACGACGCTCTCGGGTGCGAGGGTATTTATCGACGATACGCCCGCGATATCCGCACTCGAGGTGCGGGCCAAATCGCGCCGCCTCGCCGCCGAGCAAAAAGGTCTCGACCTCATCGTTGTTGATTATTTGCAGCTTATGGGCAGCACGCGTCGCTCGGAGTCGCGGCAGCTCGAGGTCTCGCAGATATCGCGTGAGCTAAAGTCGCTGGCAAAAGAGTTGGATGTACCTGTCCTTGCTTTGTCGCAGCTTTCGCGAGCGCCCGAGGCACGCAATCCGCCGAAACCGTTGATGTCCGACCTTCGCGAATCGGGCTCGATCGAGCAGGACGCCGACGTCGTGGCGTTCATTTACCGCGAGGATGCCTACCGCGAAACTGAAGAGAACAAAGGACTTGCCGAGTTGATCATCGCCAAGCAGCGAAACGGCCCAACCGGCACCGTACGTCTGGCGTTCCTCAAGGAGTTCACGCGGTTTGAGAACTATTTTGGAGAGTGATCCTCTGTGATCTCAGATCTCAAATCTTAGATCTCAGATCTCAAATCTCAAATATTCGAGGATTCTGCTATGTCCGACGACCTGC
>CAZSOE010000157.1:1405-5565 GCA_964608335.1 uncultured Chloracidobacterium sp. | reverse complement strand
TTGCCGCCAATGCTCGTGTAACGCAGGTGGACTTCCTTGAACGTGTCGGTATCGCGACAGTAGGCGAGGCAGCTCGCGATCGGCTTTGAATAGATGTGCAGGCTCACGGCGCGTTCGCCAAACTCGGCGAGGTTCAGGATCTGGTGGATCGGTTCTTCAAGCTCGACCTTCGCGGCAAGACAATCGGAGAGTTCAAACTTGTCGGTCTCGCGCAAGCGGCAGAAGCCTTGTGATTCATCGATCTCGTCGATCGAGAAGTTCTGGCCCCGCAGCTTACCGACCGGCACCGTCATCCAGCATTTCTGGTCGGCGTGGTTGTGCACGACCGATTGCTGCCCGCTCTCCCAGCAAACGGCCATCATCTCAAACCGGTCGTCCTTGTAGATGAGGTTGCGCGTGTAAAAGTCGCGACTCCAGTGAAAATACTTCGCAATAGAATCGACCTCGACCGGATTGTCGCCCAGGAACGAGTAGACGTTCTCACACGAGAACTCGTCGTCGCTAATTGCTCGCAAGCCAGCGATCAGGTTGTCGACTTTCACCGGAGTCATGATCAGGGTTTTCTCTGTGGTCTCTGTGGCTAATTTTTGTTCGCTTTTGTCAAAAAGTCAACAAACTCCTGCGGGTTCCGCGTCAGACCCGGGAATGTCGCGAGCGGCGTGCCGCCGGCGTCCAGCACGGCGTAGAACGGCAGGGCGACCGTCTGGAAAGTTTCCTGCTGATATTGCTGCTGCCGCTCGTAAACTTCGCCCTCACCGTCGGTGTAGAGGCTGACGAGGATGTATTTCTCCATCTCCACTTTCACCTCGGGGCGCGTGAACATATTTGCCTCCATCCACCGGCAGTTGGTGCACGTGTAGCCGGTGAAATCGACAAAGACGCGTTTGTTCTCGACACGGGCCTCTTTCAGCGCTAGCGGGAGGTCGTTGGTCACCCAGGACAATTCCGCGTTCGGATCGCCGAGGACATTGAAAAGAGAGTGGTTGTTCTTGGGCGGCAGGAATGATTCCAGTTCGCCGAGTTTGCGGCCGAGCACACCGAGCGTCAGATAAACGCAGAGTGCAAGAAACAACGCCGCAAACCCGACCCGCAATACCGAGATCTTCCTCACCGGCGAATCGTGCCGCAGCCGAAATAGCCCGAGAACATACGCGACTATGCCAAGGCTGATGACGACCCAGATGATCAGCACGATCTCGCGGGTGAAGACCTTGCCGTAGTTGAGCACGCCGCCCTCGTTAAAGCCTGCGCCCCAGACGAGATCGACGTTCGAGAGGAACTTCATCGCGGCCGCGACCTCGAGGAAGCCCATCACGACCTTGACCGAGTTGAGCCAGCCGGCCGACCTTGGCAGCCCGTGCAGAAGGCGCGGCACGGTTGCGATGACAAAGAAGGGCAACGCAAAGACGGTCGAGAAGGCGAGCATGCCCAAAAGCGGCATCTTCCAATCGCCCTGGGCGGTCGATACGAGCAGCGTGCCGATGAATGGTGACGTGCATGTGAACGACGTGAGCGTGAAGGTGAGGCCCATCAGCAGCGCGCCGATGTAGGCGCTGCCGCGCCCTTCTTCGCTGCGTGTGATCGCGTCGAGTTTAGTGAGCACCGACGACGGAATCGAGATCTCGTAAAAGCCGAAGAGGTTAAAGGCAAAGAACAAAAAGAGCGCGGCGATAAAAAGATTGACCCACGGGTTGGCGGCGAAGAGATTTATACCCGCCGCACCGAACACAACGGCCAGCAGCATTCCGAGCGCAGAGAACGTGGCGATGATGCCGACCGAATAGACGAACGCCAGGCGAATGGTGCGGCCGTGGTGCCCTTCCGAGTGTTTCATAAAATATGAAACTGTGATCGGGATCATCGGAAAGACACACGGTGTCAGCAGCGAGATCGCTCCAAAGGTGATCGCGAGCCAGATGAAGGACCAGAGGTCGGTGGGCTGGTTCGTCGTTCGTAGTTCGTTGTTCGTTGTCGGCGGCTGACCGCTGACGGCTGACGGCTGATCGCTTCGCTTCACATCCTCGACGCCGGCGAGCGAAACACGCAGCGTTTTTGGCGGGAGGCAGCGAGTGTCGTCGCAAAGCTGAAACCGCACATCGAGCGCGACGGCATCGGTTGTGGTCTCGGCGGTCGCACGAAGCGGCACGTTGAATGTGACCGAATCGGTAAAGTATCGCGTGACGAGCGGCTTTCCGTCTTCGCCCGTGAAGAGCGGGTCCGTCTTGGTCGAAGGCTTTCGCGAGGTGATCTGTCCGGCAAGCTCGAACGGCCGGCCTTCACTGACCTTGATCGTCGTCGCGATCGGCCCGCCTGGGGGCTGATCGAGCGAGTAAAGATACCACCCGGCGTCGATCTTCGCCGTCAACGCCGCCGTGATCGCCCCGCCCACCGCCACAGTCTTGTCTTTGCTATCAACCGACAGGCTCCAATGCCCCGGCTCCTGCCCGAACGCACTGGACAGACATATCAGGAAGACAAGAACAGCGGCGGAAACAACTCGGGGCATCATCAAGAACCTGTTACGACTATAACAATTTCAGATGCAGCCCTCGAACCCGCCGTGTTCATACCCGATGATGCAAACCGCGGCGGCTGGGAAGAAAGAAGTTTGCTGATTCCTTTAAATGGTGGAGAATTGCAGTGTCGGACCCCGTCCTTTTTAGCCAATCGTGTTGTATTTGAATTCGAGCTTGAGGACGTTAGCTAAGGTTTGCGTTTCCAGCCGTCGATGGTCGTTACCTTAAGTGGGCCGGTGAAGATCGCGGGATCGTAATCGACGTTGAATGCAAAGCGGAGTCCGTAGATTTTGCTATGCTTTTCATCCCCCTGCCATTGCGGCATCTTGATTCCGTCGATTTCCGTGTAGTCGGAGAAAACGTATGTCCGCGACACCTTTAAGCTGGTGTTAAAACGAACCACCCGTGACACAAGCATCTCTTCGGGTTCGAAATAGAAATCGACTCGCTGGTCGCCAAAGGAAGTCTCCAAAACGTCGTACGTGATCTTCCCGATCCGCTGCCTAACAACCCGTAGTGGCACCGGCTTTTCGAACCGGGTTTCCAAGAGATAGATCACTCGCTGGAGCGACAGCCAAAATGCGTCGTCATTCTTATACGAGTTGATCGTTCCGTCGGGATTTGCGTATTCGCCTAAGGGAATCGACGAATCGCTTCTGTAGACGCTCGGTACGCCAACAAGGGAATATCCGTACTTCCAGAGCTTTGTGGGCGGCACATCAAGCCGAACCTCTTCAGGTTTCTTTCCGACGAGCGTAGTGAGGATAGTAGTGATGCGATGGAGGCGAGCGCGCCCACCCTTTTCCTTAACCAATGCTTCCCATGTCTTCTCCGCCCGCTCTCTGTCGGTCTGGGTCTTTGTTTGACACGCGACCGAGCCAGCCATGAAGGCGGACGCCGCAGAAGCGACAAGCAGAAAGGTGACCGATTGAACAAAAACTCCCATACTTCTCTTACCGTTTACGATCAATACGATCATAAGTGTTCTGGAGTGTGACCAGATCGTGTGCCATTTGGGGATAAGGGCCGCCCCGGTAGGCCCCAAGCACTTCCAAGAAAACATGGCCGAAGAACCCTCTTACGTCCTGGAACGGGCGGAACCTATCCACGTCAACAAAGCCCTGCCCGTCGTTTCAAAGGGACAGGGTCGGACTTGCGATTTCCTGACACTTCGGCGACTATCCACGCCGCCGATCCTTCTCGCTGCTCAGTTTACAATACGCCGCAAGACCGGGCGGGCGGGGGCAGTGCGGGCGGCCGAAAATGGGCCGTTTTTGGCCGAAAGAATCAAGGGGAAAGAGCGATAGTGCAGGGGTGCAAGCTGGATCTTGCCGATGGAAAGTAGGGGAGCTTTCGGCAAATGTGGGGTTACTTTCAGGGAAAGAAGGGATGGTTTCGGCGAAAGGACAGATGCTTTCGGGCAAAGTACGCGTACTTTCCGGGGAAGGACAGGTACTTTCGGGGAAAGCTGCGGCGCTTTTGTGGAAAGTTAGGGTACTTTCCGGGGAAGTAGGGGCGCTTTCGCGGGAAGGCGGGTTGCTTTCTTTGGAAGGTGGGCTGCTTTTGCGGGAAGGAGGCTTGCTTTGTCCGGAAGGTGGGCTGCTTTTGCGGGAAGGAGGCTTGCTTTGTCCGGAAGGTGGGCTG
>CAZSOE010000157.1:0-1305 GCA_964608335.1 uncultured Chloracidobacterium sp. | reverse complement strand
CTTTTGCGGGAAGGAGGAGCGCTTTTTCCGGCAGCAGGGTCGCTTGAGGCGGAAGCCGGGCGGCTTTTTTTGTTTGAAGGGGTGTTTTGGGCTAAAGCCCGGGATCTTTTGGAGAATGTTGCCCACTAGCTGAAGCTAGTGGCAATTCATCAGAGGAATGCAGGTATTCATCAGAGGAATGCAGGTATTCATCAGCGGATAGTGGCCGGTCATCAAACGTCATTAGTGATCCATCACAGGACAGGGTTGCATCCAGCCGTGGCTGTGAGCCGCGGCCTTTTGCCTGCGGGCGGCGTGTCACGTATAATGCTGATTCTACGGTAGTTTAGTTATATCTTGCGGAGGAGTTGATTGGCGAGGACGGCCACAAAGGACAAGGCTTCGGGGCGGGCGCAGGCGGTCGCGGGCAACGGCATGGTCGGCGAGAAGCCGGACACCCATGCTGAACCGGACTTTTACGACGTCGATCAGGCGATCGCGGAGTATAAGAAGCGCCGGGCTTCGCAGCTTGGGGCGATAAAGAAGACGGAGAAGACGCTTCTGCGGGAAATGCTCTATCAGATGGTGCTCGGGCGGCGATTTGAGGAAAAGTGCGCCGAGGTCTATCGGATGGGCAAGATCGGAGGCTTTTGCCACCTCTATATCGGTCAGGAAGCGATCGCGGTCGGCTCGATGATGGCCCTGGAACCGACCGATATGGTCATTACCGCCTATCGCGACCACGTCCAGGCGATGGTCAAGGGGATGACGCCCGAATCGGTGATGGCCGAGCTTTACGGCAAGGCGACCGGCTGCGTAAAGGGCAAGGGCGGCTCGATGCATATGTTCTCGAAGGAACACGAGTTCTACGGCGGGCACGGCATCGTCGGCGGACAGATCGGCGTCGGGACGGGAATGGCATACGCCGCGAAGTATCGCGAGAGCGGGCAGGTGACGCTGTGCTTCTTTGGCGAGGCCGCGGTCAACCAGGGCATCTTTCACGAATCGCTGAATATGGCGGCTCTTTGGAAACTTCCCTGCATCTACATCTGCGAGAACAACCAGTACGGCATGGGCACGTCGCAGAAACGGGCGATGAGCATCAGCAGCATCGCGAAAAAGGGCGATGCGTACGGGATCGCGAATGAGTTTGTCGACGGGATGGACGTAATGGCCGTCCGCGATGCAACGCTGCGAGCGATCGACCGCGCTCGCAACGAATCGCTTCCGACGCTGCTCGAGGTGCGGGCATACCGCTATATGGGGCACTCGATGTCCGACCCCGGCAAGTACCGAACGGTCGATGAGATCAAGAAATACCAGGAA
>CAZSOE010000156.1:0-5577 GCA_964608335.1 uncultured Chloracidobacterium sp. | reverse complement strand
CTTCTCCCTGCTCTCACGGCTCGGGACTATTTGGTCCGCGAGCAGGCGTTTACGCTATTGCAGGACCAATATCCGCTTGCCAACCTTCCGGAAAACGCCAAGATGACCGTTACGAAGGCTGCGGCGGAAGGCTATGCCTCGGTCTATCCGCCGGGTCTGGTCTCCAAACCGACTGCTGACTACCGCCGCGCGCTGCTGCGAAAGAACGGTTCGGTCAAGGCTGTGCTGACGACCGCGAAAGGTGCGTTTACGATCGACTTTTATCCTGAAGAAGCGCCGTTGACGGTCGATAATTTTATCAAGCTGGCACGGGCGGGCTACTTTAACGGCAACGAAGTGCATCGCGTCGTGCCGAACTTTGTGATGCAGGACGGCGATCCGACGGGAACCGGTTCGGGCGGACCGGGCTGGTCGATACGCTGCGAGGTGAACACGCGGATGTACGGCCGAGGAGCAGTCGGCATGGCTCTGTCGGGCAAGGACACCGGCGGCTCGCAGTGGTTCGTCACCCACTCGCCCCAGCCGCACCTCGACGGCGGCTACACGATCTTTGGTCAGGTGAACGAGGCTGGGATGAAGGTTGTAGATAACATCGTCCGCGGCGACAAGATAATCAGTGTGAGGGTCGTAGGCAGATAGGCGGAAACCCGACCCGTAGGGAGGGTGCGCGACGTTGAGTCGATTCCAAGCTGCGCACACTCGCTACTGCTCGTGTTTCCGCCTTCAGTACACGCGGCAATTCGTATGACCGAACTGGAAAGACAGCAGAAACAGATCCAGGTCGAGAAGGGGCTCGACAACCTGGCCTTCTACCTCGACGGGCTGTTTCGCGTTCCCGGAACGACGTGGCGGTTCGGGCTGGATTCGCTGATCGGTCTGATACCGAATGTCGGCGATACACTCACATCGTTCGCCTCGTTTTACATCTTGCTCGCGGGCGTTCGCTACGGCGTGCCGAAGATCACGCTGCTGAGGATGGCGTTCAACATAGGGCTCGATTATGTCGTCGGGATGGTGCCTTTCCTGGGCGACGCTTTCGATTTTGTGTGGAAGGCGAACCAGCAGAATATGAATCTTATCCGCACGCGGGCCGCCGGTCACGGCAAGGGCACGACGAGCGATTATGTTTTTGTCCTCGGCCTGATCGGACTGCTCATCGCGCTGCTGATAGGTTCGATCATCGTGAGCGCCTTTCTCCTCTTCTGGATATTTACCAGCATGCCGTTGGTCTAAGACGTTCTGCCGCGGATCGACGCGTAATGCGCGGATCATCAGGACGAGATCAGCTTGTTCATGTCCGCGCTATCGGCGCTTATCCGCGGCAAATATTCTTCGCTTTGGCGTTGTTTGTATCTCGCCCTCGCCTAAAATAACATTCAAACTGATGAAGATCTTTCACGGCATCGAGAACGCCAGCATCGCCAAGCCGACCGTGCTCACGCTCGGCGTTTTTGACGGGCTGCATCTTGGGCACCAGCGGATAATGAAGACCGTCGTCGAACGCGCGAAGGCAGCGAATGCCGTTGCGACGGCGATCACGTTCGATCCGCACCCACGTGCCGTCCTGCATCCCGAATCGGCCCCGCCGCTGCTGCAGACGCTCGACCAGCGGCTCGCAAATCTTGAAGTGCTCGGTATCGAGCAGGCGATCGTGATCAAATTCGACCGCGAATTTGCATCGCAGCCGGCCGAGGATTTTCTAAGGAGCGTCGTGCGCGACCGGCTGCACGCGAGGGAAGTTTATCTCGGCAAAGGCTTTGCGTTCGGCAAGGACCGCGGCGGCGACATCGCTCTTCTCCGGCGGATGAGCACTGATCTCGGCTTCCTTGCGGACGAGGTCGATGAGGTGCGGCTTCGCGGACAGCGGATAAGCTCGTCGGCGATACGCAAGCTGCTTGGCGATGGGCGCGTAAATCTGGCGCGTCGCATGCTCGGCCGACCGTATGGTGTCGAAGGTGTGATCATCCGCGGTGATCGGCGCGGGCACACGATCGGATTCCCGACCGCGAACCTCAAACCGCACAATCGTGTTATCCCTCGCTTCGGCGTTTATGCGACCGCAACACTCGTCGACGGCGCGTGGCGAGAGAGCATCACGAACATCGGCGTCCGTCCGACGTTCGAGGACACGAATGAGCCATCGATCGAAAGTTATATATTCGATTTTGACGGCGACCTGTACGGCGACGTCGTGCGCGTACGCTTCCTGCACCGGATACGCGATGAGCGTAAGTTCAATGGAATAGACGAGTTAAAGGCGCAGATCGAGTGCGACGTCCGTACCGCGAGGAACTATTTCGGCCGACCGGGCGTAAAGAATCTGCTGGCCGAGCTATGAAGATCATGGGACTCAGGCCGATGCTCTGGACCGAGGACCTTCAGGCCACGGTCGATTTTTATGTCGATGTGCTGGGGTTTGAGCTGGTCGGGGAGAATGAGGAATGGGGCTGGGCCATGCTGAGGATCGACGATGTCGCCATCATGCTTGCCCGCCCCAACGAGCATATCCCGCACGACGGGATCGGTTTTACCGGAACATTCTATTTTATGACCGACGATGTTGAGGCGATGTGGGCAAAAGTGAGGGACAAAGCCCGAATTTGCTACGACATCGAAACATTTGAATGGGGAATGCGCGAGTTTGCCGTTTATGATAATAACGGCTACATGCTCCAGTTCGGACAGGAAGTTCCTGTGAGCTGCGCAAGCTGAATGAGCGAAACAATTACGATCAAGCCGATCGAAGCTGTCGTCGGATCGAACGGGCGCAGCGCGGAGTCGCTAGTCCCCACTGGCGGATCGGCGCTCGAGCTCAAGGTAGAAACGCAGAACAACGGCGGTACTGTGCCGGAAGCCCCGACGCCGCCGCCGAATTATGGGCGCCTGAGCGGATCTTTGCGCCTCTTGCAGATCTCGCGTGTCATCGCGATGCTGTCGCTCTATTTGTATCTCGACCAGTACGACGTTCATCACCGGCATCATCTCAGACGTGCTCGGGCGCGCATGGACGAGGCGATGAAGCTGACGCGCGCGGCTGTTTACGGAGAGAAGCTGTTTGGTGTTCGTGTTTGGTTCTTTCATTTGTTCATGCTGCTCCTGCGCCGTATTTTTGTCGGCACCGAGGCCAGCAAGGACCGTAATCAGGAACGACAGGCCGTTTGGCTCAAAAACAAGCTGATCACGCTCGGACCGACCTTTATCAAAATGGGCCAGTCGATGGGCACTCGCGCCGACCTGCTGCCGCTGCCATTCGTAAAGGAGCTTGGCACGCTGGTCGATCAGGTGCCGGCGTTCCCCAACGAGATCGCTTTTGCGACGATCGAGCGCGAACTGGGACGAAAGAAGGAAGAGGTCTATAACGATTTCGACGAAACGCCCGTCGCGTCGGCCAGTCTCGGCCAGGTCTATCGAGCCCACCTTAAGACCGGCGAAGAGGTGGCCGTAAAGGTGCAGCGCCCGAATCTTGAGACCACCATAAGCGGCGACATCGTGATCTTGAAAAAGGTCGCGAAGTTTGTCGAGCGTTATCCGCAGTTGAACGAGAATGCCGACTGGGCCGGTATGCTGCGCGAGTTCGATGTGACCATCCACGAAGAAATGGATTACGTCGCCGAGGGGCACAACGCCGAGCGGTTTCGCGAGAACTTTAAGAATTGGTCGAACATCCACGTCCCGACCATTCACTGGAACGCGACGACCAAGAAAGTTCTCACGATGGAATTCATCCACGGCACAAAGGTCATCGACCTTGAGGAACAGGCGCGGCGAAACATCTCACCCGCCAAGGTAAACCGTTTATTGATAAAGACTTATCTCAAGCAACTTCTCGAGGACGGTTTCTTTCACGCCGACCCGCATCCGGGCAATCTTCTCGTGATGCCCGACGGGCGGCTCGCATTTTTTGACTTCGGGATGGTCGGCCGCATCACGCCCGAGCTGCAATCGAAGATGATCGACGCGTTCTTCCACGTCGTCGGCAAAGATCCCGGTGGCATCGCACAGGACCTGATCGAACTCGACTTTCTAAAACCCGAAACCGATCCGGCGGTCATTCGTCCTGTCGTGGAACGGATGTTCCAGTTCCACTTCGACCTGAAGCTCAAGGACGTCAACTTTAAGGAGTTGACGTATGATCTCGCGGGCGTTATCTACGATTATCCGTTCCGCCTGCCCTCGAATTTCACTTACATCATGCGTGCGTTGATGACGCTCGAGGGCATCGGTATCATCACCGATCCCGAGTTCAACTTCTTCGAAACGGCAAAGCCATACGCAAAAGAATTCATGCTCCGGCGCGAAGGCCGCGATTTTCGCAAACAGTTCGTCAGCAAGCTCTTGGGGCGCGATGACAGCGGAAAGATCGACTGGGACCGTACGTGGAAGCTTGCGAAGATGGCGTTTAGGACCGTACTCAACACCGGCTGACCGATCGATTAACGGTCCGGCCAAGCTTTACCGACTCAATCGGACATACTTTTCTCGATTATTGAAGAAGACGGAATGGAAAAGGCTTAGCGGCAACAGCCCGTCTTCTATACGGTCCACTCTGTCGAGCAAGACGACTTGCAAGTCCCGCAAATCCTTCCCGCCAAGTCGCAAGACTCTGAGCGAGCCCGTTCGGATCACGCCGGTTCCCGCGTTGCTGGAGACCTGCATCAATTGTTCGCTCCGCTCGATGTTCCTGGCGAGCTTTCGGCAGCCGGTACTAAAGAGCATTAGACCTTCGGCCCCTGAATCCAGGACAAATCTCACAACCGCCTCGTCGGTCGCGAGCTTTAGGACGATCCGTCCCTCTACCAACTCAAATGGAATGCGACCGGCGATTGAGGATTCCGTTTCATCGCCATCGCCAAAGATGATCCGTTGGTAGCGAAGATGGATCGTGAAATTAAACTGCGAAAGGAAATTCTGTCCCAGGATGCCACTGATGCGTTTGTCGAGACGACGAAGCTCCGGCAGGTCGGACCACAGGACTTCAACATTCTCGGCCGATCGGTCGCCGAGGGAGATGCTGGAAGCGAATGAGCGAGGAGTGATGACGGTACCGGCTGGCGTCACCATTTCAATTCGGTCTACCGGGCGAAGTCGGTGTCGGACGGCGATGTCGGGAACTATGACGGTCGAGTTAGTTCCGGTATCGAGCAGGAATTCGAGGGTTTCGGCCGAGCCATTGAGTTGAATCGGCACAATGATCATCGAGGTCCGCACCACGCGATATCTGACCGATGTCTCGACATCCTGACCCGAAGCGTTCACAGCAAAAAGCGCCATTGCGATCAAAAGTTGATAAACTGTTTTTTTCATTGTGTCCTCCACGAGATCTGTATCTCGCGAAGGACTGTAACTCCTTGAGGGTAAAGGAGTAATGACGCTTCACTGACGGTTTCACCCAGTTTGTGACGGTTTTGTGACGGACGATAATCACAACATTTTCGAGTTCGACGATGTGCGGGTCGATCCTGCTAAGTTCCGGGTCTGGAAAGCGGGTGAAGAGCTGACGCTAGAGCCAAAAACGTTTCAGGTCTTGCTTTTCTTTTTGGAAAATCGTGAGCGTTTGATCGAGAAGGGCGAACTGCT
>CAZSOE010000155.1:0-5580 GCA_964608335.1 uncultured Chloracidobacterium sp. | reverse complement strand
GCCGCATTCCCGAGATCGAAAAGCAGCTTGAGGCTGAGCACGCACGGCTCGGAGAATTGCAGAAAGACGGTGTCTTCCTAAAAGAAGAGGTCGATGAGGAAGACGTTGCCGAGGTGGTCGCGAAATGGACCGGCGTTCCGGTCTCGAAAATGCTGCAGGGCGAGATGGACAAGCTGATCGCGATGGAAGACAACCTTCGCAAACGCGTGATCGGCCAAGATGAGGCTCTAACTGCTGTGGCTAATGCAGTTAGACGCGCGAGGGCCGGCTTGCAGGACCCCAACCGGCCGGTCGGCAGTTTCATATTCCTTGGTCCGACGGGTGTCGGCAAGACCGAAACGGCCCGTGCGCTGGCTGAGTTTCTCTTCGACGACGAACGGGCGATGATCCGGCTCGATATGTCGGAATATATGGAGAAACATGCCGTCGCGCGTATGATCGGAGCGCCTCCGGGCTACGTCGGCTACGACGAAGGCGGTCAACTGACCGAGGCCGTTCGCCGACGCCCCTACTCGGTGGTCCTCTTTGACGAGATCGAAAAGGCTCATCCGGACGTTTTCAACGTGCTGCTCCAGATCCTCGATGACGGGCGTCTGACCGACAGCAAGGGCCGCGTGGTCGATTTTAAGGACACGGTCCTGATCATGACATCGAACCTCGGCTCGCGCGCTATACAGGCGGCGGCCGAGAATCCGCTTGCCGACCGCGACATACGCAACGACGTCCTGCAAGTCCTGCGCGATCATTTCAAGCCTGAATTTCTTAATCGCATTGACGACATCGTCGTATTCGATCAGCTTGGCCGTGATCAGATCGCGTCGATCATCGACATTCAACTCGAAAAGTTGCGGGCAATGCTCGAGGAACGCGGCATCGCGATCGCGCTCGACGCGGCCGCCAGAGACCTGCTGGTCGCCGAAGGTTACGACCCGGTTTATGGCGCGCGGCCGCTCAAGCGTGCGATCCAAACGCTGGTACAAAATCCATTGGCGATGAGCCTGCTCAAGGGCGAGATCTCGACCGGCCAAACCGTCAAGGTGACGGCGGAGAACGGCCAGATAAAGTTTGAACCGATCGCGGACAAGGCGGAAGCCCGCGCGTGAACGTGGTGCAGAAGCCCACGATGCAGAAGCCCGCACGTAAGTAAGGGCTTAACTAGCGCTCTGCGAGTCGCGTCGTACCGTAGGGCTTCAGCAATAAAGAACATGACCAAAAAGATACATGTGGAAGAACCGGCGGAGGAGCCGATCGCGGTTAAGGACAAGCGGCGTTTCACGTCCGACGGCGAGCCCGTCGGCGACCTCGACCCGGCGCCGCCACCCGCAAAACCCGCGGCCGAAGCCGCGCTCGAGGCCAGGTTAAAGGCCGAGATAGAGCGCCGCGAGGCCGCCGAGGCCAAGCTTGTGGGTGTTCAGGCGAAGTTCGACGAGGAGAAGGCCCGTCTAGCCAACGAGACCGATGAAATGCGCGGGCGCCTGAAACGTACGCTCGAAGCGCAAGCGAAACAGGACCAGTTCAATTTCCTCACGACGCTGCTTCCCGTACTCGATAACCTGAACCGCGCGGTCGAGGCCAGCGAGACCGACCCCGACATATCCCACCTCCGTGAGGGCGTCATCGGAACCGCCCGCTCGTTCGAGAACGCGTTGATCAGCGTCGGCGTAACGCCTGTTCCGTCGGTTGGCGAGGTCTTCGACCCCGAATTGCACGAGGCCGTCGACATGGTCGCGACCGAAGCCGATCAGGACGGCCGGATCGTCGCCGAATACACGCGCGGCTATAAATTCGGAGACCGCCTACTACGCCCCGCCCGCGTCCAGGTAGGCCGCGCCGTCACCCGATCGGCCGGCGAATAGCCGCTTCGCCAGAAAACGCGCGAAAACAGCCCTAAAACGCCCACGGCTACAGTTTCCCGGTCGTTGCGCAACCCGGTCGATGACGCCGAGGACAACTGTATTTCTGACGACGCTCGCTAGTAGCCGTCATTGTTTCAGGGGCACGACGTGATTCGTTAGGTAAAGAGGAATGAAATAAGAAGCTTTACCAATCCCGAGCGTGTACCAATCGACCTTTCCCGACGCGGCAAAGAGGAAGCAAACGGAGGCTCCCGGCTGCTTGACTGTCAGCCGCGGCCCGGACGATTCATCCGTCGACAGTTCCGCGGCCGATTCGGCGCCGCTGACGGCCGCCATCGGAACCGATCGGAGTGTGGCCGCGCTGACCGGACGTACTAGCTTAAAGGATGGGGGCTGGGTCGCTGCGTCACGGCACGAGATATCAACGCCCAGCAAGGGCAACCAGTTATATCGGTAATCAGCGCTAAAGGCTACGCTCGCGAGATCGATAACCTCAGCTTTGCCGAATGTTATCTTTACCCATAGCGCATGCTCGCCTTCGGGCATGTTCACGACGCTAGGGGTCGGACCATCGACCGTAACCGAGCGCGAACTTCCAACGGCTCCGATCAGCGAGAGGCCATTTTTTGCGCGCTCTTGAACTAACATCTCAAGGGCGATCGGGTACGCGGCGAGGAACCGCGAAACGTCAAAACGGTCATTCGGAAAAAGCTCTGAAACGGCGATGAGGTTATACTCCGCCGCAAAGCCGTACAAATTAGCCGGTTCGCCCTCGGGTTCACCGATACCCCCGCCCTGAGCTCCCGACCACCATCCGCCTGCGCCGCCGCCTACCGATATGAAACGGGCAACGTACCTTCGATGAACGTCCTCGTTGAGCTTGTCGCCTTCAAAAAGGCCCGGGAGCTTTATGATGTGGAATATCTGACTAGGCCAGCCTACGGACCGGCCATGTACTTCCCATTGCTTGAGCAACGCCGGCGGAAAATTCCGGATACGTGCAGAGTAAGCAGACGCCACATCAGTCCGAAAGCGGCCATTTTGGTCGTATAGTTCGTCGGATCTCAACAGAATATCGATAAGCTCCTTTCCCCATGCGAGTGGCACCTTTTTCTTAGGGTCGACCTTCTTGCCGGAAAGCAGGACCTGTTTATCCGAAAAGTCATTCAACGCAGCGTTCCAGTCCGTGATCGCATCAATTTCGGCCTGAGTCGCTTTTGTCACAAACCCAAGCATCCCGGCTCGCAGCCGTTTGTAGGTGGGATCGGGAATTCGGTTAAACATCGCCTTCGCGATCTCAGTAGGTGATTGTCCGTACAGTACAGCCCAATTCCCACCAAACATAAGAAGAGCAAGAATCACCGTCCTGATCATCACGCTCCACGTGGACCGTTTACAAGCCGGGATACTCTTCAGCATAGTTGGATAGATTGCGCGGCGATTAGTAATGTTTTGGCTCATACTCGCGGCTATTTAGAATCGGTCTTCGGTTTTACGATGGGCGGTAGCGTTACGCCCAGCCTTGCGAGGGCTTTGCGGGCCTTTTCGCGATGCTCGTCGTATTCACCGGCTGCAACCATGAAGTCCCACTGGGCTTCACCCGCGTTTAGCAAAGGTTCAAAGCATTGAGGAACCAGCTTTGCCTTCGCTGCGGTAGTCCTCATCCATCTTAGGATTGCCGCGTGCGATGCGGCGAGGGCTCTCGGGACCCGGACCCGTGTCCATGCCTTGGTTTGGTCGGCGACGGACTTTGTGGTTGCGGGCGTGACCTTGAAGGTCATAATGCAGTCCCTTTGTCGACCTTTTGCGTCGTATCCCACACGCGTACCGGGCGAAATCTCTCCGAAGGCCGTAAATCCCGACATTGCGTCGGAGGTATTGACGATCAGGTCGCGATAGCCTTCGGCGGTCAGCAACTTCGCAGCTGTCTTCTGAGCACTAGTCTGCGATGCTAGCGTCAGTAGCGTAGCGGCCATGGCCGCCGCGAGGACGAGCGAGTTTTTCATGAAGGGCTCCTAAGTCGAGTTTCGGCAAAGTCTAGCACCAGGCCCAAAGAACCAGCAAGTCGGCTATCGGACGATCTCGCGGAGGAGGGCGATCAGGAACATGGCGAGGATCGTGCCGATGGTCCACGTGACGATCCGGCGAAGCATCGAGCCGGTGCCGGCGGCGAGACCCATGCCGGCTTCGCGTTGGGCGAGACCGCGGCGAAATATCACCCAGCCGATCAGCAGCCAGAATCCGATACCGATCGAGACGCCTATCCAGGATTCGCGCACCATCACCGGCAGCTCGCCCGGGCTGACTGCATCTATCACCGCGCGGACGACCAGCATCAGCATCCCGCCGACCGCGATCAGCAGGGCGAGGCCTCCGCATCCGAGATTGACCGCCGGCGGCAATCCGCCCTGGGCCTGCGCGGTCGCCTCTCCCTTCTGCGTGGACGGCGGCTCCTGCGGTTCCGGTTCGGGGACGTTAGTTTCGCTCATCGAACAAAACCTCCGTAGCGTGTTTTAGGTAACTATCGCCGCAAAGATAACACCGAATGGGACCCGTAACAAGCGTTGGGCCGTGGCCGACGAGTAGCGGACGAAGGCGTCCGCGGCCCCAGGGCGGACAAAGGCGTCCGCGTTCCAGTATGGCGTTCGGGGCTTTGTGTTGAAACAACCCGGTTTGGCATTGTCAAATATGACCGCACGCAGCGCGTTGGGAAAACGCCTTCCACCGATTTCCCGTAAATGTTATGATGGGGTTTAGGCAGTTCGGGCGATCTGCCGGATGGAAGTTATGGCAGACATCGACGCCTATAAGGATAAGTTCAGCGAGAACGGCCAGCGCATACTCGAAACTGCGCTCGGTGAATCGCGGCGACGCGATCAAAATTATGTTTCGATCGAACATATCCTTCATGCCCTTGCGTTCGAAGAGGACGAACTCTTTTCCGCCACGATGCGCGACCTCTCGGTCGATCCGCGCTCGGTAAAACTTCTGATAGAAAAACGGCTCGACAGCAGCCGGCAGCATTCGGGCAAGGGATTTCGCATCGCACCCGAGACGACCGAGCTTTTTAAACGCGCGATGGACCGCGCACGCTCGCAGGGGCGGCGTGTCATCGATAGCCCCGATATTTTTTACGTGCTCTCGAACGACGAGCGCAGTGTGCTCAATGAGCTTTTGCAGAACCTGGGAGTGCCGTCCGAAGAAGTGGCGCAGATCGCGCGCACGCGGATCCGCAAGCGCGAAAAGGAAGAGGAGCGCGTGCGGCAAAAATACGAGCTGCCCTCGTTCCTTCGTCACTTCGGCGTCTCGCTGAACAAATTAGCGCGTCAGGACAAGATACCGCCGACGATCGGCCGCGAGACCGAGATCCGGCAGATGATCGAGATCCTCTCGCATCGTGAGCGGTCTAATTCACCGATGCTTGTCGGCGAGCCGGGCGTCGGCAAGACCGCTGTAGTCGAGGGCCTCGCACGCATGATCGAGCTCGAACCGGAAAAGGTTCCGGCGCGGCTTCGCGATTCGCACATCGTCCAGCTTCAGATGGGCGGACTGGTAGCGGGCACAATGCTCCGCGGTATGTTCGAGGAGAGGATCAAGGGCATCATCGACGAGGTCAAAGAGAAACACCACATCATCCTCTTTATCGACGAAGCGCACACGATCATCGGTGCCGGTGCGGCTTTGGGCACGACATCGGACGCCGCGAATATGTTCAAGTCAGCCC
>CAZSOE010000154.1:0-5583 GCA_964608335.1 uncultured Chloracidobacterium sp. | reverse complement strand
AACTGCTGGGTCGAGGCGTGAGTGAAACCGAAGCCGATAAGTTTCTTGGTTGCGTGTCCGGAAACACCTCGCATCCGGAACTCGATCGAGTTGTTGAATTGTGCCGCTCCGATCGTGTACGTGTTGATCCTTCGCTTGCTCGCGGCCTTTCTTATTACACCGGCACGATCATCGAGATCAATGTGCCCGATCTCGCGGGCAGCCTCGGTGGCGGCGGCAGGTATGACGGATTGATCGGGATGTTTGGCAAGGAGCAGATACCGGCGTGCGGATTTTCGCTTGGGCTCGAACGTATTTTGGTCGTTATGGACGAGC
The DNA here is from genome assembly GCA_964608335.1 of uncultured Chloracidobacterium sp. GTDB lineage: Bacteria > Acidobacteriota > Blastocatellia > Pyrinomonadales > Pyrinomonadaceae > OLB17. The sequence goes on along the minus strand of CAZSOE010000154.1, from coordinate 5,268 downwards.
GGAATATGTTCCCGCCGGAAATAGCCGATTCGGCTCCCGCGGATGTGATGGTGACGATCTTCAGCGAAGAAACCACCACCGAATCGCTCAAACTCGCCCGGGAACTCCGCTCGTCGGGCCTTCGCGTCACGCTCTATCCGGAGCCCGACAAACTCGGCAAACAGCTCAAATACGCCGATTCGATCCATGTGCCCTTCGTCTGCGTCCTTGGCGAGGCTGAAATCGCGGAAAATAAGGTCACTATAAAGAACATGAAAACCGGCGCGCAGGAGACGACGGCACGCGACGAGGTCGCCGCGAGAATCGCGACCCAGTCCGCGTAGCGGACAACAGCATTTAGCCACAGTCGCAAGACTGTGGAAAGACGATAAAGCAATTCGGAGTTCGCGTAGCGAACGACAGACCACCATTGCCGCACACATACTCAAATCTCATCTTCCACCTCGTTTTCGCGACGAAGGACCGGCAGCCGCTGATCACGCGGGAATTAAAGCCTCGCCTTTACGATTATCTCGGCGGAACCGTCCGAGGCCTCGGTGGAATTCTGGTCGAGATCGGCGGCATTGTTGACCATGTTCACATGCTCGTTATCCTGAAGCCCACGATCCTTCTCTCCGACTTCATGCGCGAGTTGAAATCGTCATCGTCAAAATGGGCAAATCAGATCACCGGAGGAAAGTTTGAATGGCAAAACGGTTATGGAGCCTTTACGGTCGGCAGATCGCAGATCGCGAGTGTGAGCAAATATATTCAGAATCAGGAGAACCACCACGGCAGAGTTGATTTTCTTGCATAGTTTGTCGAAATGCTAAGCAAGGCCGGCATCGAGCAAGATGAAAGGTATTTATGGTTGTGATCTATCGGTCTCTACGCGACCTCGGGTTTCGGTTCACGACATTTCCCATAGCTTCGCTATGGGCTAAGTGCTTGGATTCGCTACGCGAACCCAGAGGAGATATTTGGACAGCGTGATCGAGAATTACCGAAAAGACGCACTCAAATCCTTCCGCAGCTACAAACAACTCGCCGAACGCGCGCTGGAGCAGATCGACGACGAAGAATTCTTCCGTCAGGTCGACGCGGAATCGAATTCCATCGCGATCATCGTCAAACACATCGCGGGCAATCTGCATTCGCGGTGGCGCGATTTTTTGTCAACGGACGGCGAAAAACCTGAGCGTGATCGTGATGCGGAGTTTCGGATCGCCGGGGACACTCGCGAATCGCTGATGGTCTACTGGGAAACCGGTTGGCAAACACTTTTCGACAACATCGAACCCCTGAACGAAAAAGATTTTGAGAAAACGATAACTGTCCGTGGCGAAAAGCACACCATTGTCGAGGCCATCAACCGCCAGCTCGCTCACTACGCATATCACGTCGGCCAGATCGTTTTTCTGGCCAAGCATTTTCGCTCGGCTGAGTGGCAAACTCTCAGCGTAGCCAAGAACCGTTCGGCCGAATTCAACCGCTTTCTAACCGAAAAACAACAGCGCGGCGAGGAGCCTTCGGACCGTTTTGACGCGGCGCGGGATTTTTCAGCTACGGAGAAATAAGGCGGTATTTTGGCGTGTGGTAGTCTATAGCTGACCTATGAAGGCCATTTCCATCCTGGGCTCGACCGGCTCGATCGGCTGCAACACCCTAAAAGTTATCGAACACCTCGGCGACCGCCGCGTCGTTGCGATGGCCGCCGGGCGAAATATGAAGAAGTTCGCCGAGCAGATAGCGCGGGTTGAGCCTGAATTGGCCGCCTGCGCCGATGACGCGTGTGCCGGTGAACTGGAACGCGAGCTTTATGCGCTCGGCGCACAGCCGCCTCGGATCGTTGCGGGCGAGGACGGTCTGGTTGCCGTGGCCACTCACGCCGAAGCCGATACGGTTGTGTCCGCAACTGTTGGAGCAGTTGGCTTTGTGCCGACGCTCCGGGCGATCGAGGCCGGCAAGCGCATCGCTTTAGCTAACAAGGAGACCCTCGTAATGGCCGGCGAATTGATGACCGCCGCCGCGATGAGTTCCGGCGCTGAGATATTGCCGGTCGACAGCGAACATAACGCGATCCATCAGTGTCTCCGGGGCGAGAAACGCACTGAGGTCAAGCGCCTCATCCTTACCGCATCGGGCGGCCCGTTTCGGGAAGCAACAAAGGCCGAGATCGCCTCCGCAACCCCCGCCGAAGCCCTCGCTCACCCCAATTGGGACATGGGCGCCAAGATCACGATCGATTCGGCGACGCTGATGAACAAAGGTCTGGAGGTCATTGAGGCCAAATGGCTTTTTGGCTTCGATGCCGACCAGATCTCGGTCGTCGTTCATCCACAATCGGTCGTCCACTCGATGGTCGAGATGATCGACGGATCGGTCATCGCACAGATGGGCCTGACGGATATGAAACACGCCATCCAGTACGCTTTGACCTACCCCGAGCGCCGCGAGAACTGCCTGCCGCCGCTCGACGTTGCAGGCTTGAGCAGGCTGGAATTCGAGGAACCTGACCTCGAGCGTTTTCCGTGTCTCGGGCTCAGTTATGAAGCGTTGCGCGCGGGCGGAACAATGCCCGCCGTTCTGAATGCGGCCAATGAGATCGCCGTCGGAGCGTTCCTTGACGGCCGCATCACGCTGCCGGAGATCGGCCATCTCGTCGAACAGGTGATCAGGGCACACAAGAACGGCCCGGCGTCGAGCATAGAGGCCATCCGGACGGCGGATGCTTACGCGCGGGCTCAGGCCGCCGACTTGATCGCGGTCGGATCGGCGTCGGCCGCATTATCAAATTAGTTTGACGCTTCACATAGGCCGCCATAAACTTTAAATCAGGGCGAACGCGGCCGTCGCGACAGGCGTCCTTAATAGTCGATGATGGATATTCTTATAGCAATTCTCGCGATCATCTTTGTCCTCGGTGTCGCGATCAACATCCACGAACTCGGCCATTTCTTTGTGGCAAAGCTCTTCGGCATGCGCGTCGAGGCGTACTCGTTCTTCGGCCTGGGGCCGCGATTGTTCGGCTTCAAAGTCGGTCATACCGATTACCGAGTCTCGGCCATACCGCTCGGTGCGTACGTAAAGCTCTATGGCGACGAAGGCGCCGGCCCGCTCGAAGCCGCCGATACATCGACCGAAAAGGTGCCTGAGTCCGAACTCTACGAGCTGCGGCCGCGGTGGCAGAAGTTTCTCGTGATGCTCGGCGGGCCGTTCATGAACATCGTACTGGCGTTGGCGATACCATTCGGACTTGCCTTGGCGTATGGAGTGCCGGCGAATCCGGCCCCCATTGTCGGGCTCGTCCGACCTGGAGGCGCGGCCGATGTTGCAGGTATAAAGGCCGGCGATCGGATCGTTCGCTTCAACGGCCTCGACAATCCTTCGTGGGACCGTGTGGAGGACAGCGCGCTGCTTATCCCCGAGAAACAGGTGCCCATGACCGTTGAACGCGCCGGCCAGCGCATTGACCTGCAGATCACTCCGACCAAGGTTACCGAGAACGGCCAGGCGGGCGGCTTTCTCGATATGTCGCCGGACGCAGGAGTAGAACCGGTCGTCGTTGGTTCGATCGACCCCACGATGCCCGCCGCGGAATCTGGCCTTAAGACGGGCGACTGGATAACGTCGGTCAACGGCCGCGAGATCCGCAACAGCCAGGAGATGCAGCTGCTTGTCACCGAGGCGAAAGACCAGCCGATCAACATCGTCGTAAACCGCAACGGCGAACGGCAAGAGATAGCGACGCGCGCGATAGAAAAGGACGGCCGCTGGCGGATCGGCATCGCATTTGACCCGTCCCTGATGAACCGGCTCGAACCGGTCGGCGTCGCCGGAGCGTCCGCCTATGCGGTCGACCGAAATCTGCGAATATTGCGCGTCACCGGCGAAGCGCTCGGCCAGGTCGGCACCGGCGAACGTTCGCCGCGTGATACTGTTTCGGGGCCGATCGGCATCGCGCAGATCATCGTTAACACGTTCTTCGCCGCCGGTTTTATGGGCCTGTTATCGGTGCTGATGGCCATTAGCCTGAGCCTCGGCGTGATGAACCTGCTGCCCATCCCGATGCTCGACGGCGGCCAGATAATGGTTTTGGGGATCGAGAAAGTGATGTCCTGGTTCGGCAAAACGCTCTCGATGGTAGCCCGCGAGCGCATCCAGCTAACCGGCCTCGCGATCGTCCTGCTGCTGATGGTGACGGTGATATTCTTCGATGTGTCAAAGCTGATCGGAAATTAACGGTGCTCGTTCTTAGATATGAGATCTCAAATTTGAGATCTGAAATTTGAAAGCTGGATCTAAGTAAGATCAAAAAGACGAGTGAAGACATGAAATGAAATACTCCACCTTCGAGGAGCTTCCCGTATGGAAAGCCGCAATCGACTTTGCGTTACGGATTTTTGAGTTTACGTCTAAGGCTGACCTTCGCGGACTTGGCGACACGAAAAATCAACTCGAGCGCGCGACCCTGTCCATCTCTAACAACATCGCTGAAGGATTTGAGCGCGGTACAACTGTGGAACTGATCAATTTCCTCTACATCGCACGCGGATCGGCTGGAGAGTGTCGCTCGATGTTGCGACTGTGCGAAGGCCTTGACCGCTTCTCAAATTTCAGATCTGAAATTTCAGATCTCATAGGCCGGGCGGTGAACATCTCGAAGCAATTGCACGGCTGGATAGATTCGCTGAAAAACTCTGAGATCAAGGGAGTAAAGTTCCTGACAGACAAGGAACGGGCAAGGATCGAGCAGCGAAAAGAATATCAGGAGTTTGATAGAGAGATGGCGGAGTTCAAATCCCGGCACGAAGACTGGTTAAAGCGTCGGGAGATCGATCCGAGCGCAAAACTTCATTGACGTCTATGGCCCGGCAGACCAAAGCAGTTAAAGTTCGCGACATCCAGATCGGTGGTGGCGCGCCGGTTGTTGTCCAGTCGATGACGAAGACGGACACGACGGATGTCGAAGGAACTTTGCGGCAGATCGATCAGATGGTCGAGGCCGGTTGCGAGATCGTTCGCATCGCTGTGCCGGATGACGATGCTGCCGCGGCGATGTATGAGATCCGTAAACGCACCGACGTGCCGATCGTCGCGGATATTCACTTTCACTACAAGCTTGCTCTCAAGGCTCTCGACGCCGGCATCGATAAGCTGCGGATCAATCCGGGCAACATCGGCAAGATCGACCGCGTACGCGAGGTCGTGCGTGCGGCCGAGGCCCGGAAGGTTCCCATTCGCATCGGCGTCAACGGCGGGTCGCTCGAAAAAGATCTCTTAAGAAAA
>CAZSOE010000153.1:0-5596 GCA_964608335.1 uncultured Chloracidobacterium sp. | reverse complement strand
CTAATGATCTACCCAACCCAACGCCACGGCATCACCAACCCGTCGCAGCTTCACCATATGTACACGATGATGACGGATTTCATCCTGAAAAATCTTTAACGTCGATCACCGCGGGCCAGACCGATGAGATGACGATACGAGTTAGATACCGTAGATCCGTAGCTTTGGAAATGCGGTGCGAAAGATCGACGTGTCAAGTGTCAAAAGAGAGTAGCCGTTCTCCACGGCGTGAGCCCCGATAAGGAAGTCGGCAAGGATGCGGCGTGGGGGACTGTCACTTTGTTTTCGGCGGCGGGCGGCGTACGAGCTAAAGGCGCTGCCGGCGAGACGCCATACGGTCTCACTCGTAGCCCAATCGACGGCAACACCCGTGTCGGTAAGAAATTTGGCCAGGAATTTTTCTGTTCGCCCGGGGAACGCCATGAGTTCGGCATAAACGGCGCCGCTAATGACGATCCCACCCCGTTCATAGGCTTTGTCGAGGGCGGCCAGCGCCGTTGAATTCAGGGCATCATCTTCGTCCCAAAGCGCGACCAGGATATTCGTATCGAGTGCGGTGGTCACTTAGTCCCGATCGCGCCCACGCAGCTCGCGGACGGCGGCGACCACGGCCGCGCGCCCCGACCCGATACCCTTATTGCCAATGCCGCGATATTTTGCGAACCGGCTTTTTCCCCGAGCGGGGGTGACGCTAAACCCGTTTGCCCTCTTTGCAAACACAAGGTTGTCGCCCGCTTTGACGCCAAGGGCCTGTCGGACCGCTCGCGGCACAGTTATCTGTCCCTTGCTTGTGATCTTTGCTTTACTGGTCATCACTCAAATCTCCATTCCTTACGGTATCATATCATGCCTTACTTTTCTACCCGGAGGACCATCGGCACTCTGCCGGCGATTCGCGGATGGTCGTGGACCTGGTTAGGGGAGCCGGCGGTGACGCGGAGCAATCAGCAATCGTGCGATCTGTCGTCAGGCGAGAGCGTCAGCTCCAAATAGCGCGTTCTCATCATTCAACCTAGGATCCCGCCGAATCGTCGACCGTTACTTCCGGGTTTTCGGCGATGAATTGGTTGCGGGGCTTCGTATCGATCTCACCGCGAAGCGGTTTTGTGCCGACGTTGGGTTTGAACTGGCCGTTCTCATCATAGAGGCGGCGGTATTGGGCGGTGTTGCGAATAACGCCCTGGACGTAGGCCTTTGTTTCGCGAAACGGGATGGCCTCGACAAATTCGTCGATCTCTGCGGGGAGCGATGCACGCCACGGGCCGACGCGGCCGGGGCCGGCGTTGTAGGCGATGGCGACGTATTCGATGCGGCCGAACTTATCGATCTGGTCGCGCATATAGGCCGTACCAAGCTCGATGTTGAGCGGAGCCTGATAAAGATCGACAGCCGTGACCTGCGAGGTCTTTGAAACGTACTTTTTCGCCATCGAATTTGCCGTCGGCACGAGCAGCTGCATCAGGCCATACGCGTTGGCGGGCGACTTGGCACGCGTATCGAAGATCGTCTCCTGACGGATCAGGCCCGCGACCTGATATTTATCGAGCCCGCGCATGCCCGCCCAGTATTTGATCTCGGCCCAGTTCGTCAAGGGATAAAAGATCTCCCATTCCTCGCGGCCCATCTCCTCGGGGAACATCTGCGAGTAGTCGGGATAACTTTTTGCAAGCGAAAGCAGCGCGTTGACGCGGTCCCCCTTCCATGTGTAATGCCGCGCAAGCGCGAGATTGATCTTGGGGCTGTTGACAGCGGTGCGTTTGGCTTCGTTGAGCTCGTCGATCGCCCAATCGAAAAGCCCGACGATCTACAGCTCGTCAGATTTTTCTGCACGCGCGAGTTCCCTTTCCCCGGCCGTCTCGGCGGCGACGGTCACGACCTTCAGATTTGCAACGGCCCTGGCGATCGTTTCGTTCGGCGCGGCGGTCGAGCGGCACTGGCCGCCGTTCTTCATCGTCGTCAGCCGCTGCACGGCGAGGTAGCCGTACCAGTTTGCCGAGTAGCGGTAGATCACACCGTCATAAAGCGCACACGCCTCGGCGGTCTTGCCCGCCCGTTCCGAATCGCGAGCCGCCCAGTAGCCGGCCTTGCCACGATTGGTGTTGTCCTTATCGACATAGCGAGCGAGGTGGTCGATGAACATCTGCGACGCGATCGCGACATTGCCCTGTTCGTGCTGGTACCACGCAGCCTCGAACTGCGCCTGCGCGACCTCGATCGCATTTGGATAGGCTGTATGCGCGAGGTTCAGGAAGTAGCCTTCCTCCATTCGATTCTTCTGGTCGCGTGCCGCGAGACCCGCGTCGATCAGCGTCTTCGGAACAAGAGCGCCGTCGGGAAAATTGCGCCGCATCTCATCCGCGGTCTGCCGAACCTGCGGCCACATTTTGGCCTTTCCATCGCCGAGGACGAGTTGGCGGTAACCCTCCTCCTGCTCTTTCGCGGCCGTCGAAGGCAGCGACTTGATCGCAGTCAGCGCATCGGACATTTTTCCCTCCATTATCTGGGCGCTGATGCGACGAAGCTGTATATTAGGTGTCATCGTCGCCAAAGTTGCGTAATGATTGTAGTAACTCAGTGCGCTTCGTGTGGCATAGGGGTTCTTGACCTTCAACAGCGTGTCAGCGTAAAGCAAGACCTCTTCCGCAGTACGCGGTTCCCAATCGGAATATCCTCTTTCCTTCGCCCAATTTTCGAAGGTAGCGTGACCGTCCAAGTCTCCGCCGCGGAGCAACACCATTCGGCGCACATACTTTTCGGCTTCGTCCTTAGAGCCTTGCGCATCGTAGGCGCGGGCGACACTCCAGAGAGCATCAAAATCATTCCTTTCAGTGAGTGAGACCAAGAACGGCGGCACATCGACGGCGCGACCCGCAGCGATAGCCGACGAGGCCCACAGAAGTTTCGCGTCGCGGACCCGAACCGATTCGGGATGAGAGCGGAGCAATTCATCCAGCACCTTCAAGGCCTCGGCGTGATTGCCTGCCTTGTTAAGAGCTTGGCCACGCAGCCAAAGCGCGTGGTCGGCGAGCCCGGTGCGTTTTGCAAAAACGTCCGAATTCAAGATCGCGGCGGCACCGACAAAGTCGCCCGACTCAAGTTTGATCCGGGCGCGCAGAAGCCTCGCAAGCGCGCCGGTCCGGCGATTGGCAAAACGTGATTCGATATCGGCGACGACATTCTCGGCGGGCAGCTTGCCGCTGCTGGTCATCGCCCGCAGCGATGCCAGGGCCTGCTCCTCGGTCTGCTGGGCCGAGCAGCTCAGCGATAATGCGGTGATAATAAGGAGCAACGAAAGGGCGAAATTCGTTATCTGTTGAAACATAGGAAACACGCGAGGATTTGATGCGGCCGCCGCGGGGCCATTTGCCTGCCGGAGAAAAGGCTTTGCTGTCAGCCTCTAAGCCCTTATGATACCAAACGGATATTGCGGAGACATCATGAGAAATATCGCCGGCTGCTGTTTGCTTTTGCTTTCTGTAACCGTCGCTGGCGCGTCGCAGACGCCCAGCCCGCGGCCGACACCGCCGGACGACGTCGTCCGCATCTCGACTAATCTGATACAGGTTGACGTTTCGGCGACCGACAGGAACGGCACGCCTGTCACCGACCTGAGGCAGGACGAGATCGAGATCTACGAGAACGGCAAGAAGCAGAAGATTACCAATTTCTCGTTCGTCTCGGTTGGCGCGCCGGCAGCGAAAAAACCTGTGGTTGAAACACAGGGCGTGCCGCCGCCACCGCCGACCACGATCCGCGAGGACCAGGTGCGTCGAACGATAGCGCTCGTCGTCGATGACCTTACTCTGTCGTTCGATAGCGCCTACTACACGCGGCGGGCACTGAAGAAGTTCGTCGATGAGCAGATGCAGGACGGCGACCTGGTGGCCATCATTCGCACGGGAGCCGGAATCGGTGCCTTGCAGCAATTTACGAGCGATAAGCGCATCCTCTACGCCGCGATCGATCGTGTGAAATGGAATATGAACGGTATCGGCGGGATCAGCGCATTCACGCCTGTCGACCCGACAAACGAGAGCCTGCTGGCATCGCAGGCCGACCCGACCGACACGCAGGCGGCCGCAACGGTCGGCGAGAACATCGAGGACTTTCGTGCAAGCGTTTTCGCGACCGGTACGCTCGGGGCCCTGCGATACGTGGTATCGGGCATGCGTGAGCTACCCGGCCGCAAGTCGATCATATTCTTCTCACAAGGGTTCACTCTCTACGAGACCGACACTAACGGGATGATCGGCACGGGTCGCGTGCTCGATTTTGTGCGGCGGCTGGTCGACGTGGCAAACCGGGCCGCCGTGACGTTCTATACGCTTGACCCGCGTGGTCTCGTTTACACCGGGCCGACCGCGGTCGACCGGGTCACGAGCCCGCAGGCGATCAACGATATGATGTCGGCCCGCAGCCGGTCGTTAAAAGATACGCAGGACGGGTTGAAGTTCCTTGCATCGGCGACCGGTGGATTTGCCGTAGTGAACAATAACGACCTCAGCGGCGGCGTGCGGCGGGTAATGGAAGATCAGAGCTACTACCTGGTCGGCTACGACCCTGACTCCGATACGTTCGATCCTGTCCGACGGCGCTTCAACAAGCTCGAGGTCAAGGTGCTGCGTAAGGACGTGGTGGTTCGTTATCGAAGCGGTTTCTTTAACATCGCCGATCGCGACGCACCACGCGCGACGACAGTGACCGGAACGACGCGGACCGAACAACTTAGTAGCGCTCTTGTGTCGCCATTTGCGATAAATGGTGTCACGCTACGGCTAAACGCACTCTTCGGAAGCGACGAGAACAACAAGCCCTTTGTGCGCTCGCTACTGCATATCGATGCGGCCGACCTGACTTTCGAGGATGTGCCAGACGGAACCAAGAAGGCGTCGTTCGATGTCCTCGCGGTCAGCTTCGGCGACAATGGTCAGGCGATCGACCAGTTGGGCAGGAGTTACACGCTGACTGTTAAGCCGGAGCAGTTAAAACGCCTGAACGAAGAGGGTTTTGTCTATCAGTTCGTTTTTCCGGTGAAAAAGCCCGGGCCTTATCAATATCGCGTCGCGATACGCGACAGCTCGGGTACCAAGGTGGGTTCAGCCAGCCAGTTCATCGATGTCCCCGATCTGAAGAAAAAACGGCTCACGGCGTCGAGCATCCTGCTTGAAACTTTGACGGCCGACGAATGGAAAGCGCGTTCCGATCCGAACGCCGCGGTCATCCCGTCGAGCGCCGCGACTGACACCGCGATCCGCCGTGTTCGAGTTGGTTCGGTGCTTCGTTACGGTTACGAGATCTATAACGCAAAGCTCGACAAGGCAAAACTGCCAAAGCTCTCGACCCGCGTGCGCGTTTTTCGCGACGGCAAGCTGGTGCTCGACGGTGAGCCAAAGTCATACGACCTTGGGGGCCAGACCGACCTGCAGCATCTGAAATTCGTCGGGGCTCTGGCGATCGGGGCGCAGATGGAGCCGGGTGATTATGTTCTCCAGATCATCGTCATAGATGAGCTTACCGGCAGCAAGCCGAAGACGGCGACGCAATTCGTACAGTTCGAGGTCGTGCAGTAAGCGCAGAAGCATCGGGCGTGGTATCC
>CAZSOE010000152.1:4409-5598 GCA_964608335.1 uncultured Chloracidobacterium sp. | reverse complement strand
GTTCGTGACCAACCGCGCCCGTAAAGATGACGTGATCGAGATCGCCCGAAACGCGAAGCCGTTCTTCGACCGTGGCGCGCAAACTTCCGTCGCCGATCAGCAGAAATCGCAGCCGGCTGTCTCTCGACGTCAAAGCGATCGCGTCGGCCAATTCGAGAACACCATGCCATGGTCCGAAAGTTCCTAAGAACCCCGCGACGACATCAGCGCGTGAGAGGCCCAACTCATTTCGAACCAAGTTGCCGCCGTCGCCGGGTCGAAAGACCTCCGGATCAACACCGTTTGGATTGACGACGATCTTTTCGGCAGGGACGCCCACTCGCAGCAGGTTATCTCGCTCGACCTCCGATATTACGAAGATCCTGGTTGCGGCCCCAAGGTTCATCTTCTCGTACCGCTCAAGCAAGTCGAGCCGCGCGGTGCGGTCCCAATGCCGGCCGACCCAGACTTCCGACCCGTTGTACTCCAGGAAAAATGGTATTCCGAGCTTCACGCTTGCTTCCGCCCCCGCGATCGAAAAGCGGCTGTACCTTTCGTAGATGAAAGATGGCCGCTCAGCCTCAATAGGACCGACGGCCCGATCCGCAAAATGGAGACCATTGTAAACGTCGAACGCCGCACGTGGCATGACGTCCGGAAAGGGCTCGATCTTTTGAAAATGCACGGGTAGCCGGTCAATGCCGGCGACGTCGTCGTTCGCGATGAAACTGACCTCTGACGCGCATTCTAATAAGCCCTTCACAACACCGTTTATGTGACTCGTGGCCCCGCCCGGCAACGTCCCCGCCGCCGGTGTTGTGCGCAGATAGGCAACGCGAACGGGTGTCTCGTGGACCGACCTCACGCTTTCGGTACCGGTTTTGGCTTCAACGGAAGTTAGGCGACCCGTGGCCCGCGCGAACGCCCTCCGGCCACGGAGAAAAGAACGCGCAATGCCGAACGGGAGGAAAGCGAGGTCGCTACGTCCGGCCTCGCGCTCCTTCCCTTTTGAATCGATCACCATCGCCCTTCGCGCTCCGGTCAGAATTCCCAGAAACAATAGGACCTTCTGCCCGTATTGCCAATCGAGGGACTCGGTCATCACGGCGAAGATGGCGGGGTCGTAGCGGCGGAGTTTCCCGAGCCTAGCAAAGAGTGAGCCCTCATTTAGGATCGATCGCGGAAGTTCCACGATCTGCGCGTCGGGCCA
>CAZSOE010000152.1:0-4399 GCA_964608335.1 uncultured Chloracidobacterium sp. | reverse complement strand
AGGAGGTCGCGAGCCACGCTTGGGGGGCCAGATAGAGTGATCAGCACCGCGTTGGTCATGCCTGCTTTTCCCGCTTCTTTCGCAATGCGAAATACCAGCCACTCGCGAACGATAAAGGAAGCCTGTCGGAAACGCGGGCATTCCACTCGATAAACGCTCTCGAGCGCGCCAATGTATGACCGACGATAGGTCCGGCGAAGAGTGTCGCCGGTCGCTTCCGCACAATTGCGAGCCCCTCTGAATCGAATATCTCGCGAATTCTCGACAGTGTGAAAAAGTTGATGTGTCTATCGGCAAGATTCTCGGTGCTTGCCTCGACTTCATTCCTCTGCCTGCTCCCGCCCCGCCGCCGGACGTACCGATCGACCAGCCATTCGCCTCCGAGCCCGCGATAGACCCACGAATCCCATTCGAATTCGCCATATCCATTTGGGACAGTGACGATGGCGAGACCATCGGCTGAGAGCTTGGTTACAGAACTGCGCAAAAGCTTCTCCGGTGCTTCCACATGTTCGAGCACTTCTGACAGGATGACCACGTCAAAGTCCGAAGCCTCCAGTTCCTCGACGCTCGCGCAGTGGAACTGCAAATTTTTGCTCGTGACCGTCGCCAAGGCGGCGCGGATCGATGGTTCGTGAGTATCGATCCCTGTGACCTGATAGCCGAGGTCGGCGAGCGGGGCCGTCAGTTGCGAACCATTTCCGCAACCGACGTCGAGCACCCTGATCTCGCCCGTCTGACGTTCATGGAAAGCAGAGCGGATCGATCCGTCAACAAAGGCGAGGCGTTTTGCGTAGCCCCACAGGTCTTCGGTTCGAGCGGTTTCGGTCATCCCTTTTCGCTTACCGCCTTTACGGAGAGCGGACGGAAATTCAGAAGTTGGCGCAATTCGCCGAAGGGCACCAGGAACGTCTCGGATAACGTGCGGCCCGTTCGGCGTCGAAAAAGAAGCGCAACGAGTACGAACATAAGTCCGTACGTCAAACTCGAAACCGACGCAGCGGCGACGGCTCCGTATCCCGGAACAAGAGCGACGTTAAGGCCGATGCTTAAGACGAGCGCGCCCACCCAGAGCGACGGTATGATCGCCGGCAATCCCTGACCGGAGAAATGTTGGACGAGAATGGTTTCGATCCCAAGCAAAAAGACGCCGGGCAGTAGTATTAGGAACTGGACGGTCGCCGGTGAAAAGGCTGGGCCGTAGAGGACCGGCAGTATGAAGGCCACTGGCACGAACGCGGTGCAGAGCACGAGCATCAGCACAACCGAATTCCGTGTCACGCGGCATGTGAGTTGGCCCGTAACGTCGCGCGTGCCGGCGACCCTTGGGAACAGCAGCGTCGAGATCACGTTGGGGATCATGTGCAGAAAGGTCGCGAATTGCGTCGCGACCGCGTACACACCGGCTTCATCCGGACCGCGGTAATAATTCACTATGAGCAGATCGCCGCGAAGGATGATGAGCACGGCGGCCATCGCGACGAAGAACTTCGCTCCGGAGCGAAAGATCTCATTGAAGAGCGATCGATCGAAGATCGGGTTTGCAGCGGGTTCGGTCGTTTTGAGCAGGTGGACCAAGGCGACGCATGCGACCGTGATGTTGAGCAGCGTTCCGACGAAGACGAAGCTCTCCACGCCGGCCTTGATCAACATGATCGTCACGAACGCATTCGCGAGCATCAGGACAGGCATTGCCAATTCGAGAAGGTTGTACGATCGGATCCTTTCGAGCCCGAGGTAAAGAGAAAGGGCGAAGACCGCGATCATCTGGAACGGGATCGCAAACGAAGCGATCGCCAGGAGCTTCACAGGCACTTGCCCCAGAAGGCCCGGACGCGCGTAGCCGGCCAAAATGATCGCTCCCCCAACGGTTGCGCCCGCTGCCAGGGCGAAAAAGATCGCTCCAATGAGGATCGGCCGAAGCATTTCGGGCCTGCGGGCCGTCATATATGTGACCGCAGAGGGCAAACCAAGACTCGCGATATTTATCGCAAGCATGGTGATGACCGTCAAGGCCGCGATCACTCCCGCCCCGTACGTGCCGAGTCCGCGCGCGACGATCAGGCCCGTCGAGAGACTGCACGCAGCGATCGACAAACGGACCGCCATCGTGAAGGCAACGCGCCTTGAGAATGTGACGGTTCCGCTCTCAGCCATTATCGATCCAGCGTTCATACCAGAGCGTGAGGTTCAAGAGGGCCCAGAGGTGAAAGCTCCAGTCGGTGCTGCCGCTGCGGTGCTCGTTGAGCATCATGCTGATCGCGTCGCGATCGAAGAACTCGCGTCTATGTATTGATGAATTAAGCAGCCGCGCACCATATTCCTCACCGAGACTGGTCCGAAACCACTCTCTGACGGGCGCGCCAAAACCGCGTTTCTGCGAATAGAGCAAGTCGCGAGGCAAGATCGGTTCGAGCGCGCGTTTGAGGATGTGCTTGCCGGTCCGGCCATGCACTTTCATAGCTCGCGGCAGCGACATTGCATACTCGACCAACTCGTGGTCGAGAAAAGGAACTCGGGCCTCGACCGATGTCGCCATCGTCACCTTGTCGACGCGCATTAGGAGGAGTTCGGGCAGCCTTAATTTCAATTCGAGATAAGTCATGCGGGAGAGAAAGTCCGAATCGGGAGCCGCACGTGCGATGCGTTCGAGGTACGGCGTGATCGCAGCTAGCGACGAATGCCCGTTCTTCGTGGCCGCGAACCGTGAGCTCAGCACGCGAGATTTCATCGTTTCGTCATAAACCACCGCTCCGCCCCAGAACATCGGCTCGTCTCGCTCGAGCCGTCGTGCGAGTTCAACGAGATGTCGTTTCTTGCCGGCCGCGGTGAGAAAGCGCCGGAACGGCAGGCTGGCCGCAGTTCGCAGCGGCCGCGGGAGGCGCCGCGCGTATCGCCAAAAGTTCTCATAGAGCAATAGGTTGCGGACGTAGTTCGAGTAGCCGCTGAATATCTCGTCCGAACCCTCACCTACCTGCACGACTATCGTTCCCGAATCGCGAGCTAGCTTGGAAACATAATACAGCGGCACGCAGACCGGGTCGGCGATCGGCTCGTCCTGATGAAAAATGAGGTCCGGTAGAAAGTCATCGAGGTGCTTTTCGTTGATGATCACCTGGTGGTGGTTCGTTTTGAACATCGCGGCGATGCGCCGGGCTTGCTCGAGCTCGTTGAGGTATTCGTGTTTTTCAAATCCGACCGTAAAGGTATCCACCGGACGGTCCATCAGCTCGGCCATCAGCGCGACGTTCGCGCTGGAATCGACACCGCCTGAAAGAAAGACGCCGAACGGAACGTCGGCCATCATCCGTTTCTTTATCGACGCGCGAAGAAGGCGAAGTATCTCGCCGCAATGCTCCGCCTCGGTCCTGATCGGCTGGCCGGACCGTGGGAGCGCATCCCAATACTGGTCGATCGCGACATTGCCTCGGCGGTCGATCGTCAGCCGATGCCCGGCCGGCAGCTTCCTGATGCCCGCAAACAGAGTGTCCGGTGCGGGCGTCGTGAGAAATGTCAGATAGTCGGACAGCGCTCCCTCGTTTATGTCAGGCGCCACGTCCGGGTGAGCCAGGATCGCCTTGATCTCGGAGGCAAAGACAACGCGGCCATCGCGAACAAGATAGTAAAGCGGCTTTACGCCGAGCCGGTCGCGGTAGAGCGAGAGTCTTTCCTGCTCACCGTCCCAGATCGCGATGCCAAAGTCGCCTTCGATCTCGTTGACGAAGTCGGGGCCGCGTTCTTCGTATAGATGAATGATCGTCTCGGAATCGGTCTTTGAATGATACTTGTGGCCCCGCTGTTCGAGGCCGAGGCGAAGGTCGGCATGGTTATAGATCTCGCCGTTGAAAACCAGCAGGATGTCGCGGTTCGCGCAGCCTGTCATCGGCTGGTTGCCGGCCGGCGAGAGATCGACGATAGCCAGGCGCCGAAAGCCAAATCCACCGCGTCCCCCGTCAAACAGCTTCGCTCCGACAGCGTCCGGTCCGCGATGCGGCATCGTATCGCGCATCCGCTCGACGAGCGGCAACGTTACTCGCCCTTCGCTCGCGCCATATTCCCAAATTCCGGTGATGCCGCACATCTAGTCAGTTATTGTCAGCGATGCGGTTGAGCAATTCCAATCGCGGGTTCTCCTCGTCTTGTGGATCGACGGGAACAATAGCGAAGCGGGCCGTGACCGGAAGTTGCGCCTCCACGGTCCAAACGACCGTTTTTGTTGGCTCGCGGTGTCCATAGTGGTGCGACGCGAAAGAATCTTCGATGGTTAGAACGGCGTCGCTAACCGGTGCCCCGATCAACAACGCGCCGCAGGCGCCATCTGTTATGCGGACGAACTCCGCTGCCTCATCGATGCTCAACCCCGATGCGATGTGAAATCTGAACTCAAGCGAATGTGAAC
>CAZSOE010000151.1:0-5627 GCA_964608335.1 uncultured Chloracidobacterium sp. | reverse complement strand
CAGCGGATCGGTCACTGAGAGCTGCTCGAATTCGCCGGCCTTTTCCTTGAGCGTGGCCCGGTCGATCGCCACGGCGAGCTGCGGCACGACGGCTTGGAACAACTCTAACGCCTGGTTATCGAATTCACCGCCGCAGGCCCGGTCCGTGAAGTTCATCACTCCGATCGTTCTGCCGGCAAGCGATATCGGCCCGCTGAGGAACGAACGCGTCTTGTACCCGCGATCGGGCGACGGCGGCAGGCCCGTCCGCAGAACGTCCGAAATCAGGACGGGCTCGCCCTTGTCGAACACTACGCGCGCAACGCGGCCGCCCGTTTCACCGTTGCCGGTCATGCTGGCGGCGCCGACGATCGCCTTCAGCTCAAGCTCGCGGGATCCGTCATCAAAGAGCATCAGCGAAGCCCGCTCGGCGCTGAGTATCTCGGCCGCACTTTGCGTGAGGCCGAGCCAAAGGTCGTCTGGTTCTACGCGCCTTAGGTTTTCACTAAAGCGTCTTAGTGCATTCGTAAGGCCTTCGCGACGATCGACCTCGCTCCTTAGTCTCAGTATTTCGAGCTGTGGTGCGACCGAGATGCAGGTTCGGGCGATCTTGGCCAACACATCGGGGTCATTTTGCGAGTCGAGTACGGCGATCGCCGCGTTTATCTCGTCGCCGACACCGATCGGGAAGAGCCGCAGTCTTCGCGCCGGTCCGTCCGTATCGGCGCGGCGTTCACCGAGCTCGAGCGGCATTTCGCTGCGCATCGCTTCGGCAAGCCGCCTGTCCGAAGCGGAGAGTCCGAGTTTCAGCCTTTTATTCCGCATTGAGCCGTGCCCGGCGGTCGTTTCAAATCGCTCTCCGTTACGGTCGAGCCAGAACGCGGTCCCCAGGCCGTATTGACCGCAAAGAAACTCAAGCATCGAGCGGCGTGCCGCTGCATAGTCCTTGTCGAGCAGCGAGCCAAAAAATGAACGCCAGGCTCCGGCCTGGTCGGCCTGGACCGGTACGGTCTTGGGTGTTACCGGAGGAGCAGGGGCAACGACCTCCTTTGCCGCAGCAGATCGGTGAACCGCTTCGGCAGGCTTGGCTGCGCTGCCGGTGTATTCCGCCACGCTCCTTACGGCCTCGTCAAGCAGCTCAGAAGACGCCGTCAGCAGAATATTCTCGAATAACTCGGCCGGTGAATGGTCGCGCCAATCGCCGGCGATCGATCGTTCTGTGGCTCGGCGGTACTTTTCCGCGCTAGTAAACGTGCGGCCGACGATCGCGACTAGCTGGTTGTTAACAGGAAGGGCACGGCATTCAAGCCCGGCGTGACACTCATAGGCGAAGGTGTGCCCGGCGTCGGAGGCTTCTTCAAGCGCCCGGCCGCAAAACTCGGCGCAAGCCGGCGAAAAGCTACCCGAAGGGTTGATCGCACGGCAGATAGAATTGTCGTTAAAGACCGAGAGTTGTCGTGACGCGCTGTCGACGAAGGCAACGGCTATCCCGTGATCGGCCGCAAAGGTCTCGACCGCCGCGGTGTCGATTGTCTCCAGTTCCTCGCTCATCCGGGTTGTGGATCAAAAAGGCCTCTCGGCGCGGTACCCGGATTACGCGAGCCCGCGCCAAGAGGAAATCGGCAAAGTTCCACACCTCGTAAAACTGCCAATATGCCCGCGATTTCAATAACTTCAAGTGGCTAATCGCCGTTTTTCAGAAACTGAGCCGGGATCGGGTTATCCGGGGTTTCAGCTTGCCAATAGATGCTCAGCACCCACCAGCGTTTGCCATCATTTAGCAGTTGAAAGCTATTGATGCCTCGGATAAATGGCTTCTCGTCCTTTGCGGTCCGGCGTGCCTCATACGTCGAAAAGACGTGTGCGATGTTGCCATAGATCTGGACCTGGCGGGCCTTTTCCGCTTCAAAGAAGCCATCGCGGGCAAAGACCGGCTCGACCCGTTTGATGTAATCCTCGGGTGAAAGAACACGCGCGCTTGTAACGCCCGTCTCAGGGTTCTTCCCGGTGGGGATCAATCGGGCATCTGGGTGGAAGAGCGTCCGAAAGCGGTCCCAGTTACGGGCCTTTCCGGCTTCGCCCGAGATCACGTCGTAAACGGCCTTGATGATCGCGTCCATCGTACCGACGTCCTTTGGGTCAGCTTCTTTTGGAGTCTGTGCCATGGTTATTTGAGAAAGGAAAACGAGCGCGGCGGCCAGGAATGTAAATTTTTTCATAGTTTCGATATTACGCGAATGCGGATCGTTTGTTTATCGCCGGCAGTCGGTAAGGACTGAGACTCTGCGATAAAATACCGACGTGAGCCAGAAGCGTCAGATTGTTGGTATGAGCCGGCCGGAGCTTGATGAGTTTGTCCGCTCCCTCGGCGAGCCGCGCTATCGGGCTGATCAGCTTTTTAAGGCGGTTCATGAGCGGCGGCTGCGCTCATTCGACGAGATCACCGACCTCCCAAAGGCCTTTCGCAGCAAACTGGCCGAAACCGCCAGGATCTCACGCCTGTCAGTCGAATCACGTTATGTCTCGGCGGACGGTACTCGTCGGTACTTGATGAAAACGGCCCACGGCAAGCCGGTTGAAACGGTCTTTATCCCGGTCGAGGGGCGCGACACCATCTGTTTTTCGTCTCAGTCGGGCTGTCCGCTCAAGTGCGAGTTTTGTCTCACTGCGCAGCTCGGGCTACTCGGGAACCTCACCGCCGGCGAGATCGTGGAGCAGATAATTATTGTGTTGAATGACGTATACGGAGTTGGCGAGGCGACGCCGCACGGGACCAACCTTGTCGGAATGGGAGCCGGCGAGCCGTTCCTCAATTTCGACAGCCTGATCGCAGCTTTACGGATAATGGCGGACAAAGACGGTCTTTTCATCGTTCCCTCTCGAGTAACGGTCTCGACCGCGGGCATCGTACCGAAGATATACGATCTGGCAAAGCTCGACGATCGCCCGCATCTCGCGATCTCGCTGACGGCGGCGAATGACCAGCTTCGCGACCGGCTGATGCCGATCAACAAACGTTGGAACCTGGACGAGCTGATGACGGCGGCGAAGGCGTTCGAAGCGAGTCTGCGGCGAGGTGAGCGTTTTACATTCGAATACGTGATGCTCGGCGGTGTGAACGACAGCGAGGCCCAGGCAGTCGAACTGGCCAACCTGTTGCGGCTATACAGGCTGCGGCGCTTCAAAGTAAACCTGATCCCGCACAATGGCGCCGAGCAGCTCGATTACGTTGCATCGACGCCCGACACGGTCTTGCGATTCAAGCAGGCGCTCGAATCGCGAGGCATCTCGGCCTATGTTCGCACGCCCCGCGGCCGCGATATCTTCGCGGCCTGCGGGCAGTTGGCTGCAAAAGCCGAAGTCGCACAAGCGCGTGCGTAACACAACGACTTCTTATGGAACTTCTTATTCCCGGCCTGATCCTTGTCGCACTCATGATCTACGCATCGACGCGGATCAAGCGCACGGCTGCACAGGCCTTCGAGGCTGAGACCATCGAAGCCGACGAATTCGTCATCGAAAAACCCGAGGGCTTTCTGAACGTGATCGGCGGCGACGCCCGTTACGCTTTCGAGGCCTATTCGAAGGAGTTCGGCGGGCCGGGAGCCGAGGAGTACAGACAGGCGACCGCTACGCTAACCGTCTCGGATACAGATCCGGCGGAGGTTTTGTCATCCGGCGGTAGGAACGAAGTTGTCGGTGGGTTGAATTATCTCATCGCCGAAGAAAACCTGACCGAGAAAGGCGTCGAGTTCGTCAGATCGACAAAAACCGTCACCAAAGATGGTAAGACGTACCGGTTCGAGCTGAAACGCCTAGCGGAAACCTCGCCCGAATTTGTGCGTAAGACCGAGGAAATGGTCGATAGCTTTAGGTTAAAATAGTTCTGTATTTTTATGATAAGAGCCAGTTTTCGATTCATACTTCTCACAACCACGATCCTATTTGCTTATTTCGCCTCATCGGCGCAGACGGTAACCGGTTCGATCGCAGGCGCGTCGATCATACGCGGAAAGTCGGCACGCGCGACCGTTGTGTTGAGCATTCCGGGCGGGCTGCACGTAAACTCAAATCGTCCGAACAGCGAGTATGCGATACCGACGACCCTTCGTGCGTCGGCACGCGGCGCGCGTGTCAGCGCAGTCGTTTATCCGCGAGGACACAATCGGAAGTTCGAGTTTTCCGAGAATGCGATCAATGTTTACGAGGGGCGCGTCTCGTTCCGGTTCAACGTTACTGTACCCGCGGGCTATCGCGGCGACACGGTGGCCGTCAATGTTACTGTTCGATATCAAGCATGCACAAATGAGGTCTGCTATCCGCCGAGGAGCAAGACGCTCACGCTGACCGCGCGGGTCAAGGACGCCGCACCGCCCAAAACGTCAGTCGAGCCCTGATCGTCCGATGACCGAGAGCAGCCTTCCTGTTCTTCCGTATTTCTTTTTTTCTATGCGGTAGGAGAAAAAGAGATCGGTGCGCTCCATGGTGCAGAACGGAGCGATGCTGACGCTTTCACTCCTGACGCCTGCGGCGATCAATTGGTCGCGATTCGCCATGTGCAGATCGACAAGCGCGTGCCCCGGACGCGTCGGCGTGAAATACGTCTCGCTGTTCTCGCCGAATTCATCGATCACTTCCTGACCGATCTCATAGTTCTTTCCGCACGCGGCCGGGCCGATCGCTGCGATCAATTCGTTCGGGTTCGAACCAAAGATCTCCGCCATCTTCATCACCGTTTTCGCTGCGATCGATCTGGCGGTGCCGCGCCACCCGGCGTGAACCGACGCAAAAGCACCGGTGATCGGATCGCCGATCAGAATAGGCACGCAGTCGGCCGTCTTGACGCCGACCAGAACGCCGCTGAGGCTGGAAACGAGCGCATCAGCGCGGTCCTCGGAACTTTCGACGTCGCTGTCGGTCCGCACGACCTTCACAGTATCACCGTGAACCTGCCACGCCGTCGCAAGCCGAAATTCGCCCTCGAAGAAGTTCAGAAGTCTTCGGCGATTTTCGAGAATGTTTTCGGCCGCGTCTTCGTCGAACCCCGCCAGATTGAGGCTGTTCTCGGGAAAAGGCGATACGCCGCCGAGCCGGGTCGAGAAGCCGTTAACGAAACCCGCCGCTTCCAAACGCCGGCTGATGAGCACCTTCAAACCGCCGCGCTCTCGCCAATAGAAACCCAAGTCTGCTAAAGTTTCATCGTCGTCACTCGGAACTCGAAACTCGGAACTCGAAACTGTGGTCATTTCCATCGGCATCGACATTATTGAAGTCTATCGCATCGAAAAGGTGCTCGCCAGAACGCCGCGATTTGCCGAGCGGGTGTTCACCGAACAGGAGCGCGCCTATTGCGATGCAAAGGGCAAGACCGCTGCACAGTCGTACGCCGCGAGGTTTGCTGCCAAAGAGGCATTTCTCAAGGCCCTAAAGACGGGCTGGCGGGGGAAGATCGGCTGGCACAACATCGAGGTAGTCAACGATGCGAACGGTGCACCTGAGCTGAGCATCACCGGTGAAGCGCACCGAAGACTGGACGAGCGCGGCGTCTGCACCGTGCATCTTTCTATAGCTCACTCGGCCGGATCCGCGATGTCCGCGGTGCTCTTGGACTCTGTCTAGCTACGGCAGTCGTCATGGTGGCGTGGTCA
>CAZSOE010000150.1:1180-5633 GCA_964608335.1 uncultured Chloracidobacterium sp. | reverse complement strand
TTGAACTCGAACTCATCCGTATCACGGTCCGCGTAGAGCTGATCGAATGTCTGGCCGAATGCTCTGCACACTTCAACAACAGGAGCGGTGTAAGAATAGACGAGCACACGCTCGCCAGCCTCACGCTCCTCGGTCGGATATTCGTAGATCTCGATCGTAACGTTGTCACCCTCACGCAGGAACCGAAAATCGAATTCTTCCGGGTCGCGGTTCCATCTAAGCAGGTGCTCGCGCTCACTTGAGGTCGGATCGGCCAGTTTTGTGAGGATCGCCATCAGCTCGGGCAGGGCGCGGTCGTGCGGAGAATGTGCCGTCGTCGTGTGAAATTCACTCACGCCGTCGTCAAAGCCGATCGACATCCAGCCGCACTGCGGTGAGTTGAAACTGACCTCAAGCATCGCTAGTAAATCGTAAATGGTAAATCGTCAATAGTAAATCGGCGAATTCCCAGCGGACTTTTGCTATTCACGATTTACGATTTACTATTCACTTAGCTATGCGGCAGTATCACGACCTCCTGAGACACATTCTCGATAACGGGACTCGGCACGAGGACCGGACGGCCGTCGGGACGATCTCGTCGTTCGGGTATCAGGCGCGGTTCGACCTCAGGCAGGGATTCCCAATTGTTACAACTAAAAGGGTTCCGTTCCGCTGGGTGGCTGAGGAATTGTTCTGGTTCCTTAGCGGCTCGACCGACGAGCGTGAACTGAATGCCCGTGGGGTCGACATCTGGGCCGAATGGGCGACCGAAGAACAGACAGCAAAATTCGGCCGCGAGACCGGCGACCTCGGGCCGGTCTACGGTTACTTGTGGCGTTCGTTTGGCGGCGATCACCCTCGGTTGACCGGCGTGGATCAGATCGCGCGGCTGATCGGCGAGATCGAGACAAACCCGAACTCGCGGCGTCTGATCGTTACCGGCTGGGACCCACGTGTCTGCGACGATGTTGCCCTGCCGCCATGTCACACCCTCTTCCAATTCAAGGTCGAGAACGAACGAACACTGCACTGTCAGCTATACCAACGTTCTGCGGACGCGTTTCTCGGCGTGCCTTTCAATGTATCGAGCTACGCTTTGCTCACGCATATGGTCGCTCACGTTTGCGATCTGGAGGCCGGAGAATTCATCCACACATTCGGCGACCTGCACATCTACTCGAACCACGTTGATCAGGTCAACGAGGTGCTTTCACGCGAACCGATGCCGCTGCCGACTCTCAAGCTCGTCGATGCTGATGGATCGAAAGGTCTCGATGGCTTGCTCGGTTTCAGGTTTGAGAATTTGAAACTGGAGAATTACCAGTCGTGGGGCAAGATAGCGGCGCCGGTCGCGGTGTAGCCTCAGAGATCGCGGGTAGTACGTTCGGTAATACTTGGTACCGGTTCAAGCTCACCCGAAACTGTCTTTCCGAACTTGTTAAGAAAGGACGTGGTTGTTGGAGGCAACTGTCCTGCGTTGAGACCAGTCGCTAGTTCTTTTGTCTTTTGACGTTGTTTGATCGCACGGGCATACAAGATATTTGAGAACCCCTTGCCAAAGAAGAAAAACGCCGGGATCAGCAGAAATAGCCACAACAAACTCGAAACGCTGCTCACTGCAAGGCTAAGAATGAGCGCAACCATAAAGAAGCCGTCGCCGATGATAACGTCACGAATGCCAATTCCCGTTAATTCGTCAGGGTCTCGCTTCGGAGATATTGTTCGACGCAAAACGGCGCCGGGCAGTTCACCACCGCAAGTACGACAAAACTTGAGATCGTCGTTACTTGCTTTTCCACAGCTTGAACAATACATGGTTGTCCCTAGTTTCTGTACGCAAATAGGATCGAACGTGTTCCGGCCGTCTTACTTAACGTTCGGCGGGTGAGTGGCCTTCATTCGAACGGCGATGCCTTCGTCGGCCAGCAGAAACAATCGCCGAGCATCGTAAGATGAGGTGTTCATGGGCTGGTACGAAAGCAGGTAGCGGTTCCTTCTTAGCTCGTCGCAGATCGCTTTCGCCGCCGTCTGAGCTTCTTCGAATGTGAAAACCCTGCCGCCCGTCTCTTCGGCGAGACGATTAAGAACGGCGGCCGCCTTTGGCTGATCGCGTCGATAAGCACCGCCGGTACGATCTGGTATCTGCAGGGCGTACACGGTGACGTTCTGAAGCTGCAGGTCGCTGAGTATCTTGTCGAACGCCGTCTTGCTGCCGCGGTCGAGACCGTCACCGATCACCACGATCGCCGTCTTGCGTGTGCCGGGCATCAGCGGCTGAAGTATCTCGCGCAGGCTGACGTCGATCGCATCAAAGAGGTTCGGGTTGCCTTTTTTACGAAACAGCTCGAACGCCTTTTCCATCTTCTTCGCGTCGTCGGTCCATTCCTGAATGATCTCGGCCTTTTCGTCGTAGGCGATAGTGAAAAGCTGGTCGCCCTCAAAGATCTCGTAGGCGAATTCCATCGCCGCCTTCTTCATGTTATCTATAGGCGTCTGCAGCGTTAACGAGTTGTCGACGAGCAACACGATCTTCGAGGGGCTCGGGTCGAAACTGAAGTTCTTGATCTTCTGCGTAATGCCGTTCTCGTAAAGATGAAGGTTCTCGATGCGGATCGGGTCGGTCTTTTTGTCTTCGCGGGCAGCTGTCACCGTGAGAATAGTGCCTTCCGAATCGACCGCTCGAACATTGCGTCGGGATTGTCCCGGAACGGCCGAGGCGCAAATAGACGCGATCACAAAAAGCCAGAATGCCGTAGATCGCCTGTTCATTCCTTCGCGGGCTTGGAAGCGGTTTCTTTCGGGGCCTTAGCTGCTTCGTCCTTTCCTTTTGATGCAGTCTCAGTTTCGGAGGTTGATTTGCCCCCGGCGGTTTTATCGCCTTTTTTGCCGGCGTAGTCGGTCACATACCAACCCGCACCCTTGAACTGAAAACCCGATAGCGACCACAGCTTCTCGAGCCGGCCGTGACACTTCTCGCACGTGGTCAACGGTTCGTCGGAAACGTTCTGGCGCTTCTCGAAATGTAGCCCGCACTGCTGGCACTTGTATTCGTAGATCGGCATAGATCCAACAGTCAAAAAGTGAAAATGCGGAAAAGCGAAGGCGTTTCACTGCTCGGCCGCAACTTTTTCACTTTTTACCTCTTTTACTTTTTCACTCTCACTTTCACTTTCGTGTTCCGCCAGGAATCGCTCGGCATCGATCGCTGCCATACAGCCCGTGCCGGCGGCGGTGACGGCCTGACGATAGTACGCATCCTGCGCGTCGCCTGACGCAAACACACCGGGGATCTGGGTTTTCATCGTCCGCCCGTCGGTCTTGATATACCCAACGTCGTCCATTTCGAGCCAGTCTTTGAACAACTCAGTGTTGGGCTTATGGCCGATCGCGATGAAGACCCCTTGCGTCGGAAACACGGTTGTCTCGCCCGTCTTGCTGTTAAAGAGTGTGACGTTTTCGACGCCGGTTTCTTTCGTGCCGTGGATCTCCTTGACCTCGGTATTCCAGAGAATGTCAATCTTGTCATGAGCGAGCACGCGGTCCTGCATTATCTTCGACGCACGAAACTCGTCCCGACGGTGAACCAGAGACACCTTGGAAGCGAACTTCGTCAGAAAGAGAGCCTCCTCCATTGCCGTGTCGCCGCCGCCGACAACCACTATGGGTCTATCCCGGAAAAAGAAACCATCACAAGTCGCGCAGGCAGACACGCCGTTTCCGCCTAAACCCTCTGGTACGGGTGCTTCGCCGGGAATGCCAAGCCACTTGGCGGACGCGCCGGTCGCAATGATCAGCGCGTCGGCCCTAATGACCGTGGTCACCTCGTCGCTGTCCTCACTTTCCTTGCCGTATAGCGTGAAGGGGCGGTTTGCCAGGTCGACGCGGTCGATCCAAACATTTATGATCTCGGTGCCGAACCGGATGGCCTGCTCGCGAAACTCGTCCATCAGGATCGGGCCCACTATTCCCTTGGAAAACCCGGGATAGTTCTCGACATCGGTCGTGATCGTTAGCTGGCCGCCGGGCTGCGGTCCGTCGACAAGGAGCGGCTCGAGCTGCGCCCTCCCGGCGTAGATCGCCGCCGTCAGGCCGGCCGGCCCGGAGCCGAGGATCACTACCTTGCGATGAAGTTCTTTTTGGGCCATATGGCAGCAGCGATTTCCGTTTTACGCTTAGCTACAGTATAACTATCGGCTGAGTTGTTCGTCCATCAGTTGCCCCGTCGGTCTGGTTCGTCCGGGCGGTGACGTGGTAAACTTATGGCCGTATCGGTCTAAGCAGTTCCCGGTTTCATTGGAATGACCTCGATCCAGCCCCATTTTGAGGAGAAACGGTTCGCGCTGCGGATGGCGCTGCGCCTTCCGATAGTGGTGTCGGGTAAAACCGATGACGGTGCGACATGGAGCGAGCCGACCGAGACGGACGATATCTCGACCTTGGGCGCCCTCTTTCAGCTGAATCAGCCGATCGC
>CAZSOE010000150.1:0-1080 GCA_964608335.1 uncultured Chloracidobacterium sp. | reverse complement strand
ACGACGTGAGGGTTCTCGTGATCACCGGCGCGGGCGAAAAGGCGTTCGTCGCCGGCGCGGACATTAGTGAATTCGAGGGCAAAACGCCTGTCACGCAACGCGATACGTTTCACGAACGATCGTTATTTAACAGCATCGATACCTTCCCGAAGCCTGTGATCGCGATGGTCAACGGGTTTTGTCTGGGTGGCGGTAACGAGCTGGCGATGGCGTGCGACATTCGCATGGCGAGTGAGAACGCACGGTTCTCGCAGCCTGAGATCAACCTCGGCATAATGTGCGGCGGGGGCGGCACGCAGCGGCTTCCGCGCCTCGTTGGGGAGGGCCGCGCGATCGAAATGGTGCTCACCGGCGACATGATCGACGCCGCCACCGCCGAGAAGTTCGGGCTGGTCAATCACGTTTACCCGGCAGACCAGCTCGAAGCCGAGACGATGAAACTGGCCGAGAAAATAGCCGAAAAGGCCCCGATCGCCTTGCAGCTCAGCAAAGAAGCGGTAAAATTCGCCTCACGCTCGAACCTCGACGAGGGCCTCCGCCGCGAGGTCGACCTTTTTGCCATCTGCTTTTCGACCGAAGACAAAAAAGAAGGCGTCGCCGCGTTTCTTGAAAAACGGAAGCCCGAATTCAAAGGCCGGTAAGATAAGGAGATCACGATGAAATATATGATCAGTTGGTACGAGCGCCCGCAAGGCTCGCCTGCGGAATACGAGAATGCCCAAAAGCGGATACTTGAGGTCTTTTCTCAATGGCAGGCGCCCGAGAATTTCAAGATCGAATTGTTCGTCGTGCGCGTGGGCGACTGGGGCGGGCATATGCTCGTTGAGTGCGATGACCCGTTGACCGTTCACAGGGTTTGCTCGACATTTCCGGCCTTTACGTTCGAAGCGCGCCCGGTTGTTCCCGTTATGGATGCGGTCCGCGTGGAACTCGAAGCAATTGCGTTTCGCGACGGACTGCCGAGCACGTGATGTCCGTTCGATAGCTTGACGGCCAGAGTCTGGATTAGGTAGATTCTTTATTCCGACTCGCGACTCACGACTCTAGACTCGCGACTCATTTTGGGGACGTAGCTCAGCT
>CAZSOE010000149.1:0-5755 GCA_964608335.1 uncultured Chloracidobacterium sp. | reverse complement strand
GTAATATTCTAATCCAAGATGTGTGATCAACTCTTCGCCGCGCATATGGCGCAGGGTGTTCTTGAGCTTCATCAACTGAATGAAGATATCGTGCTCGGGGTAAAGCCCCGGAGCCGTCTGCGGAGCCTTAAAGTAGAACGACAGCCATTCCTGAACGCCCTTCATGCCCGCACGCTGGGCGAGGTCCATAAAGAGTGCGAGGTCGAGTGCAAGCGGCGCGGCAAGTATCGAGTCACGGCAAAGGAAATCGATCTTGATCTGCATCTTGTAGCCGAGACATCCGAATATGTCGATATTATCCCAGCCCTCTTTGTTATCGCCCCGTGGCGGATAGTAATTGATGCGTACTACATGAGAAAAATTGCCGTAGAGATCAGGGTAAACCTCGGGTTGGAAGATATGTTCGAGTACCGAGAGTTTCGAGACTTCCTTAGACTTAAAATTCTCCGGATCGTCAAGTACTTCGCCATCGCGGTTGCCGAGGATGTTCGTCGAGTACCAGCCGTCGAGGCCGAGCATGCGCGATTTAAGCCCCGGAGCGAGGATGGTCTTCATCAGCGTCTGGCCGGTCTTGAAATCCTTCCCGCAAATCGGCATCCTGGTCTGATCGGCAAGCTCGACCAATGCCGGTATATCGACCGTCAGGTTTGGGGCCCCATTTGCGAAAGGCACGCCCGACTTGAGGGCGGCGTACGCGTAGATCATCGACGGAGCGATGAAAGGGTCGCTGTCGTACATCGCCTTTTCGAACGATTCAAGCGACTGGTGGATGGCCGATTCCTCAATATAGATCTCGGTCGAGGCGGCCCAGACCATGACAAGCCGCGAACAATTGTTGTCAGACTTAAATTTAGCGATGTCAGCAATAAGCTGCTCCGCCAGATCCATCTTGTTCTTGCCTGTCTTGACGTTCTCGCCGGTTATGCGCTTGACGTAATTCTGTTCAAAGACCGCCGCCATTGGCTTAAGGGACGAGAGTGGTTCGGACAGTTGGTTGAGCAGGTCCTTTTCGAGAACGCCCGCGTTCATCGCCGCGTCGTAGGCGCTGTCGTGGAAGATATCCCATGCGCCAAAAACAACATCATTAAGATCGGCGAGCGGAACAAAATCCTTGATAAGCGGCGAGCGATTGTCCGTGCGTTTACCCAAACGGATCGTGCCCATCTGAGTGAGCGAACCGACCGGAGCCGAAATGCCGCGTCTGACGGCTTCGACGCCCGCGACCAATGTTGTGCTGACGGCACCGAGTCCGACAAGCAAAATACCAAGTTTCCCTTCTGCAGGAGCGATCTCTACGCCCTTATCTATCATCGATTTCCTCCGACCCAAATTAAAATAATAAGAATACCGCCGCAGGAATCAATAGGCAAGATAGAGGCTTTGAATTTACGGGGATCGGGGCCTAGTGGCTCTTACAACTTGAGGAGCTTTGCCCGCAGGATCTTGGACTGCAGGCGGCTGGCGGCGATCTCCTGGCCGTTTGTCAGGGTTACGAGATATGTGCCGCCGGGCATCGGCGAGATCCGGTCGATGAACGAGAAATTGGCGATCGCACCTCGCGAGAGTCGGACAAATTGTGCGGCGTCGAGGCGAAGCTCGATGTCCTTGAGGCGATGGTTTACTACGTAACGCTTCCCTGCCTCGGTCGTGATATGCAGAAGCTCGCCATCCGCGACGATCGACGCAACCTCCTCCACCGGAATGAGATAGCTCTCCTCACGGACGCGAACGGGGATCCGCGTCAACGGCGTTCGGTTTTCGGCTGATTCGTAATCGCTCGCGGCTCCGCGGACCTTTTCCGTCTCGACCGCTCGCCAATCGCAGTTTTCGAGCCGATCGGCAGCACGACTGAGCGTTTCTGCGAGCCGGGCCTTTTCGACAGGCTTGAGCAAATAATCGACGGCGTTCAACTCGAACGCCTCGACCGCAAATTCATCGTGGGCAGTGGCAAAGGCAACAAGGGGCATCTGATCTTTGCGAAGCATCTTTACCGCGTCGAGCCCTGAGACCTCGGGCATTTTGAGATCGAGTATGGCAAGGTCCGGCTTTAGCGTTTTGACCAACTCGATCGCGTCGACCCCATTCTCGGCTTCGCCGACGAGTTCGACCGCTTCAAATTCGCTGAGTATCGATTTGAGGAATTCACGAGCTGGGCGCTCGTCGTCAGCGATGATTACCCTGATCTTGTTCATATTCGAAAATGTTCAAAAAACAGCCCTTGCCTGGCTGCTGAAAGCAGAACGTCGTTTAGGAAAATACTACATTTCCTGTCTGCCGATCTGAATCGTCCACCTTAAGATCACCTCACAGGCAGGATCACCGTCGCCCGAGTACCACGTCCATTATTGCTCTCAAGGGTCAAAGTGGCGGCGTTGCCATAGTACGACGCGAGGCGTTCGCGTATATTACGCAGGCCTACACCTGCCGAGTTCTCTTTTGTTTTCACCGCCTCTCCCGCTCCTGAATCCCAGACTGTCAGGCGAAGATCGCGGTGGTCATCCTCAACCGCGATCACAGCCGATATACGTATCTCGCCACCGCCGCGGTTTTCCGAGATGCCGTGTTTGATCGCGTTCTCAACTAGCGGCTGGAGAATGAGCGAGGGGACTTTTGCATTCCCGGCATCAGCGGCTACGTCGATCTTGACGTGCAGTTTCTCTTCGAAACGTGCCCGCTCGATGTCGAGATAGCTTTCGACGAGCTTGATCTCGTCGGAAAGTGTCGAAAACTCGCCGGTCGACCGCAGTACGCCGCGGAGAAGCTGTGTAAGCCTAAGCAGCGTGTCGTACGCCTTATTGGGCGAGGACCTGATCAAATAGCCGATCGTCGTAAGCGCGTTGAAGAGAAAGTGCGGATTTATCTGCGAGCGAAGCGCCGTAAGCTGAGCCTCGGCCGCGAGCTTGGCAAATTCCTGCTCGCGGAATTCTCGTTCGAAGCGCTCCTCGGCGACGCGGATCACATCTATCCGCCGGGCGGTAAAAAGTGCGACCGCCTCGAGCATCGCTATGTCGTCCGAGAGAAGCCGCCGCCCGCCGAAAAAGCCGTCCATCCTGATCAGGTATTGCGGCTCGTCGGCGGTTTGGATGAAGATCGACGCGTCCAACATCGATACGGTCACGGGCGAGGCCAGATACACTCCATTAGCCTTTTCGGTCCATTCGACACGCCGCGCCGTCAATGCGTCCGACAAACGGTTGCAGACAGTATCGAGTACCGCCTCAACAGATCCGGAATTCTCTATATCGCGTACCAGGCCCGCCTCCAGCTCACGGTAATCCGCGCGCTTGAGGAAAACCGTATCGACCAGCCAGTCGGCGAACTTGTGCAACGCCGGATAAACAAGCGCGGTCGCTATCCAGAGCCCGACGACCAGAGCCGCCGCGAGCACGTCGTCGCGGTCATGCGTTTCGTGATAACGGAGAAGCGGCACCGCGACGAAAACATACAGCCCAAACGCAAGCCCCGCGAGCAACAGCAGCGAGAACGCCCGTTTTATGAAAAGATCGGCGAACGCAAAGCGGTAATTCTGATAGAGTATGGCGAACGCAAGCGGCAGAGACGATTGGTGTGCCACGAGTTCGATATACCAAGCCGAGCCTTCGCGTTCGCCGGTCAGATGTAGTGCCGATACGGCGAATATGAGCAGAGCGCTTGCCCATATTGCCTTCTTTTCAAGTGTCTGCTTGAGATTGAAGATCAACAACCCCACGACCAGGGCGAGCGAAGCGAACGTTTGCGTTTGAAGAGCGATCTCCGATGGCGCTCCGACGCCTGCAAACGCCGCCCGGAAATGAAGAGCCGCGGCAAAAACGCTCACGCAATATGCGAGATACGTCAGCCAGTGGATTCGTGAGTCGTCACTTTGTGCCGAATGTACGACGACCGACGGCAGGAACCCGAGGGCCGCGAACGCGATCGCCGCAAGCATAGGGGATATCGCGGCGCTGCCAAAATCTCGTTGGACGAAGCCGTAAAGCTCGCCGCCATTCCACAAAATGCCGAGTGCCGCGGTCGTAAGCAGCAATACACTAATGTTCCGAGGCCTGTCCCGCTGGCGGTGACGCACGACCATCAGACCGAGCAGCGCGTAGAGCGCGATACCGACCGCGAAACCAAGCAGGTTTATTAGCAAAGCAGCGTTCAGCGGCTGCATCCCCTCCTGTTCATAAGCTCAAAGCAGTTCAACTCCAATCTTATATCAACAGGTTGCCGCTTTACACAATGAGCGGTAGAATCGCTTGCCGTATGAGAACGATCTACCTAATGCGTCACGCGAAATCGAGCTGGGACAACCCTTCGATGGCAGACGTTGACCGCCCGCTGAACGAGCGCGGCAAAAAGACCGCTCCGTTCATGGGCGGCCTGATGCGTCGACGTCAGATGTTGCCCGAGATCATAATTTCATCGCCGGCCCTACGTGCGCGTTCGACTGCAGCGCTTGTGATCGCGGGCGGCTCTCTTGATTCCGGGACCGTCCATGATGAGCGCATCTATGAGGCAAGCGCGAACACACTTCGTCAGGCCGTTTCTGAAATAAACGACAAATTCTCCTCGGCCATGCTCATCGGCCACAATCCGGGGATGCACGATCTGGCCAGCCGGCTCGCCCACCGCAACAACGCGCTTGAGATCAAGCTGCGGAACAAGTTCCCAACGGCCGCCGCCGCAATCTTCTCGCGAAAAGACGAAAGCTCTTCCTGGAAGCTGCAGGCTTATGTGACGCCCAAGGACGCGACGGACTGACGCTTACGTCGCGGGCCGCTCGATGATGGAGTAGAGCACGTCGTCGAAGGTCCACTGGAAGGCCAGCCCCGCGATATAGAGCGCGTAGAACGCCAGGAAGATCAGGCCAGTCAGCCAGCCCACGCGGCGTCTGAGGAGCACGGCGGCGGTGATCATGATGGCCGCAAGGCCCATCGCCCAGTTGCTGAAGCCGACGAATTCCGACGCCAGCGACTCACGCGGCGCCAGGAGCGCCACAACGCCGCCTACGCCGAGGATGTTGAATACGTTCGAGCCGAGGATGTTGCCCATGGCCACGTCGCTCTGCTTGCGGACTGCAGCCGCGATGCCTGCGCCGAGCTCGGGCAGGGAGGAGCCGACGGCAAGCAGGGTGAGGCCGACCACTTCCTCGCTGATGCCCGTGTCTCGTGCGAGGGAGATGCCGCCTTCGATCAGGAGCTTGGCGCCCAGCGGGAGGCCCACCATGCCGATCAGGATCAGCGTGACCATGCGCCAAGCCGCCGTACCCATGATCTTGCGTTCTTCGGGCGTATCCTCGGTGAGGTCCGTGCGGTTGACCATCCAGGCGATCAGCCCGTAGACGCCGAGAACGACAAGGAAACCGATGCCGATCTCAGCCCGCAGGCCGAACATCAGGGTTATTCCGATCCACGCCGCGGTGCACAGCAGCATGAAGCCCGCTGTAAGACGCATGCGCGGCGCCACGGTCGTTATTGGGAAGATGACGGCCGGCAGAGCCAGCACCAGCCAGATATTGGCGATGTTGGACCCGATGATATTGCCGTGCGCGAGGCCGGTGTTGCCAGCGAGCGCCGCCTGTATGCCGATCAGGAATTCCGGCAGCGAGGTTCCGAAGCCGACGATCAGGATGCCGACCAGAAGCGGCGAGACGTTGGCCTTGTACGCTGCAGCAAGCGCGCCGCGCACGAGACTGTCGCCTGAGTAGATCAGGATTACGAAGCCAATGATGACGAATGCTATCGACCCGCCTAGCATTCCGGCCTCCCTCTAC
>CAZSOE010000148.1:0-5804 GCA_964608335.1 uncultured Chloracidobacterium sp. | reverse complement strand
GGTTCGGCTGGTTCCGGGACGTGCGGTGCAAAATCGTGATGCTCGATCTGCTCACCGTAAGAGAAATTCTCGACCGGAGTGAACCCGGGAGATTCTGGCGGTACCTGCGTTACCGTTTCCTCGAATCGCGGTGCGGGAGGGGGCGTCGGTTCTGCATGTACCTGCTCAGGGGAGAACTGGTGGGCATCATCGAGCTCGGCGCCGGCGCCGTCGGGTTTCGCTGTGTGGGCCAACGCGACGAGTTCAACAGTGAGACCAGCTACCCGTACAAGCGCGTCCAGGGCCTCGCGGTGCAAATGAACACCCTCGGTCCCGTAATCGGCGTACATTACCGCCACACCCTTGCCTCGCGCAACGAGCGGAACGGCATACATCCGGTCCGGATGGCCGAAATGCAGCGGATCAAGAAAGACCGGATCCTCGATGTGCGCTCCGGCCGCGCTGTCAACTGTTTGGAGTGACCGGATCGCCGTCCCTAGTATCGAATCGGCACCGACCGGAAAATGAATCTCGCGGATCGAATCTTCGGCCGTCTCCGAAACCTCGCCGAAAACCTTCCAGCCCACAAAGTGTTCATTTTTGACGATGAAGAATGCTCCGCGAGGGGCGAACTCTGAAGCGTGCTGAATGAGGGCCTTTAAGATGGCAGACTGCGAGTCCTTGGTACAAATATCGGCGATCGCATCCCGGATCGCCTCGAAGCTTGCGGTCGGCGCCGATTCTTTTTCAAGTTTCTCCGCTTCGGCAAAGGCATTTGCAGTTATCTTGGCGCCCTCATCGCGTGCGAGCCGCAGGTGCTCGGCGACTGACGCGACAAAAGCTTCGTCGAAATGGCTCTCAGCATCAAAACGCGCGGCGAGAACACGAAACGACTCGTCAAACCCGGCGCGGTGGCGCTCGAACTCGGCCTCGATCCTTTTTTGAAATTCGGTCGCCTCGGCGCGCATTTCGGCTAGGACGCCCTTTAGATAGTTCTCGAATTCAGTCCTTAGGCTAAGTTCGAGTTCTTCGCTGTTCACTTCGGTTTCTCCTCCAATATCGACAGTACGGTGTTACGGGTACGGAGCGGCTGGCAGGTCAGATCGGCAGGTGGACGGCACGCGCACGAGACAACCCGCCCTCAATCAAAATTATGACGAATCGGCCGCGAGGATGTCAAGAAATTGTTGTCTGTCAACAAAATACGAGCACTAGACGGCGACGACGGTTATCTCAGGATCGATTTCGTCGCGGATCATATTCTCGATAGCCATCAGGGTGCCGGTAAGCGAACTCGGGCAGCTTCCGCAGGCGCCCTCGTAGCGGATCCGGAGGGTATTGTCGGTCAATTCGAGAACTTCGAGCCAACCACCGTCACCCGCGAGATAGGGCCTGATCCGCTCATCGAGAAGCTCGTTTATCTGGGCCAGTTTCGGGTCGTCGCTTGCGGCAACACCGATCGCGCCGCCAACGGCCGCTGCGGCACCATTGCCATTTGTGGGCTTAACAGGCTCGGCCGCTCTGATCGGCACAGCGATATCGGGCAGTATCTCATCCCATTCAGCATCGTCCGTCTTCTCGACCGTTATCATCTTGTCCATGTAGAAGACTGAGACAACATTACCGACGTCAAAGAGCGAGCTGGCGAGCGGGTCCCCGGCACCGGCTTCGGCTGATTTGAACGAGTGAGATGTCCCCCACGATACCGGCTCCTTGAGTATGAACTTTACGGCGTTCGGGTTGGGTGTTTCCTGTATGTCCGCGATCTTGGGCATTTCGTCGACTTCAAATCCGCAAGGAAACAAATCCTTACATTTTTGTCAACATTATACACCATTCGATCGATCGTTTGCCATAACCTCGGCCAAATGCTAAAAATCGGTCTCTACGAAGCCCTTACAAGTCATGGTCTACCTATTTCTTCCTTTTGCCTCGCTGCTGGTATGGCTGAGCTTTAGATCGTTCATGGGGGGCATCCGGTACCGGCGGTTTTTCCGCAAGGAACTCGCGCTTTCCCGGTCAGACTTTACGCCGTTCGCCACTGTCATCGCGCCATGCCGCGGGCTCGAAACCGGCCTCGCGGAGAACCTCACAGCACTATTTGAACAGGACTATCCGGGATATGAGATCGTCTTTGTCGTCGACGACCCAGGCGACCCCTGCGCGGCTGTCATCGAGCGACTCGCCGCGGCTTATGAAGTCAGGTCGAGCATCGTTGTTGCACCGCAGGCCATCGATTCGGGCCAAAAGGTCGAGAACCTGCGTCACGGCGTGCTTCACGCTTCCGACGGGTCCGAGGTTCTGGTCTTTGTCGATTCAGACGCGCGGCCTTCAAAGAGGTGGCTGCGAAGTTTGATCGCGCCGCTGCAAGAAACCGGCGTCGGCGCGGCGACGGGTTATCGCTGGTTCATTTCGGACGAGCCGACCTTCGCTTCCGAGTTGCGTTCGGCGTGGAACGCATCGATCACATCCGCGCTCGGGCCCGATCGCGAGACCAACTTCTGCTGGGGCGGCTCGACCGCGATTCGGCGTGAGACCTTCGACCGGCTCAATATTCGTGAACGGTGGCTGGGGACGTTGTCGGACGACTTTACCGTGACGACGGTCCTCAGAGAGGCCGGAATGCCGGTCGTATTTGTGCCACAGGCGCTGACACCGTCGTTTGGCAACTGTACGTTCCGCGAGCTGGTGAGTTTCACGACCCGCCAGATGAAGATCACACGTGTCTATGCGCCGCCGCTCTGGCTGCTGTCCCTGTTTGGTTCGGCGCTATTCAACGGCGTAATGCTCGCCAGCCTTGCGATCATATGGGCGGCTTCGACGAATGATCTTTTTGTCCTGGCGGCGATCGCTACCGTTTCCATCGTGTCCCTTCTAAGCATTGGCAAAGCATGGCTTCGGCTGAAGGCGGTCAGGTTTGCGATGCCGGAATACGAACGACAGTTGCGTCGGCAGGTGTGGACGCAGCACACATTCTGGACCCTTACTCCCGCGCTTTTCCTCTACAACTCGATCGCGGCCCTGTTTTCACGGACGATCGTTTGGCGCGGGATCACCTACCGATTGAATTCACCTCGCGAAACTGTCATTATCTCGGAATAAAGGGGCTTATGGCAGGTACTTTGTTTCCGCCGTCTGACGACTCCGAGGCCGAGAAAAACTGGCGCGAGGAGCGCGACGCGCGGGAAGAGCCGGTTTTCTACCTTCCCTACGAACCTGAATCACTAGACGAAACCGTGCGAAAGAGCAGCCTTGCGTGGTCGTTGGGCGGGGCGTTCGTGATCTCGGTCGGAATTTTTCTATTCCTCGGTTGGATCGCCGATCTGTTCTTAGGCAGTTCGCCGTGGGGACTTGTCGGAGGGATCGTGCTCGGGGCATTGCTCGGCTTCTTTCAATTCTTCCGTATCAGTTCGCAGATCTTCCCTACAAAAAAGGACGGCCCGGCGGTGCGGCCCCTTATGCGTAACCACGACGACGACGACGTGAATTAGTGATCGTCCTTCGACGCGTCGAAGAGACGTGGCTTTTGCTTGTCGCTCTTGATCCGGCTGATATAGTCGTCGATACGTTCATTAAGGCCCACCTCCGCGCCCTTGTTCTCTTCAGCGGTTTCCTCCTTGTTGACGTACACAGTTTTTCGTGCGGCCTGAAAGTCTGCGATCGCGCCGGCATCATCGCCGAGAAAGTGCTTCATCGCTCCCGAAAGATAGAGAGCAAGTTTTCGCGGACCGGAGTACTTTGGGTCAGTGATGTCGTTTGTCAGGAACTGTAGCGAGCGGCGTCTGGCTTCTGCAGCTTTTTGGGCATTACCCTCTTTGCCGTAGTGATAGCCCTTCACGCGGTAAAAGTTTTCCCACCATCCCGCATCGCGACCAAGCACCTTATAAACCTTCTCCATTATCTCGAGCCGCTCGGTGACGGAAAGCTCGGTGTAATTTGCGAATTTCTTCGAAACCGTGATGCCCGCCAGCGCCTTGCTCAATTCCGGCAGCTTCTCCTTCGGCAACTCATCGAAGTCCCACATGTAGGTGGCGAGGTGGCACTTTTTGCAGATGTAGTAGGTCGGACTATCGGTCTGCGGAAAGAACAGACCCTGATACTTTGATGGATAACTGTAGATATAACTGCCATAGCTTCCGACGACGAGGAAAGTGTTCTTCTCGTTATCGATCGGGCAATTGAAATCTTGCGGGAACCAGGTTATCGAATAATTGCTTGCCGCAAACGCGAGGAGAGTGAGACCGATCGATAAAAGCTTTTTCATGCGCGCAAAAAAGGCAGAATAACCTAAGTTATCCTGCCTGATCCTTCGATCATTTGAAGACCGCCTGTTTTTCCTTCGGGTCGTAAGGTGTTGCCATGTAACGCTTTACGGCCTCCTGGGCGTTGTCGTAATTGTCGGTCAGATTCTCGGCCCGCTTGTATGCGGCGACGGCGCGAGTGCGGTCACCTTTGGCGTCGTACGCATTGCCCATCTTTATGTTCGACCAAACGGACAGCCACGCCGGGTTGAGATTGCCCGACAGTGCAGCCTTAAAATTATCGATCGCGAGGTCGTAATTGCGCTGATCGAGGAAGACGAGTCCGAGGTGATAATAGATCCACGAATTCGACCGGTCGAGTTTCAAGGCCGCTTCGAATTGTTGCTGAGCCTCGGCATAGTTGCCCTCTTTGAACTGCTCGATACCCCGACGAGCGATCGACGAGACGCGAAGGTCACCCGAAATTCGCAGCAGCTTAAAGCCGGGATCGACAACGACTCCGATCGGTTTTCCCGCCGATTCAATGTTGAAGTCGGCGCTTGATTCCTCCATGGTCAGCGGAACCGTGGTAAGGCCGGTGTCACCCTCGCTCCGAAGCTGCACTTCGACCGGAAGCCGGAGGTTATCGTAATTCTGCTTGACAGTGCCGCGCGTCAGAAATTTGCCGCCTCGCGTACGAAGTATCTGATAGTCGGTTTGAAACTCCGGTACACCTGTACTCTCGACCCACCGGGCAAAGAAATACCTCATGTTCTCGCCAGCCAGCTTTGTCGCTAGCTTCTCGAAATCGTCGATCGACGCGTTCTTACCGCGAAACTCCTGGAGGTAAGTGCGCAAAAGCTGGTCGAACTTTTGTGCTCCAAACGTGTCGCGAAGCAGCTTGAAAACGAGCGCGCCCTTGGCAAACATGATGTATTGGTACGCGGTGCTCTGATCGTCAAGAACCGATGGCGCGCGCAAAACAGAAGCCGTTTGCTCGAAGGTCAGCGCCTTTTCCAGCATCTCGCGTCGCAAAGCGTCGAGCTTGGCACCGTCGATCTCGCTTTCACGGAGACTGAACGCGCTGTATTCGGCTAAACCTTGCGACAGCCAGGCGTCATCGAACGACTTGAGCCCGACCGTCTGACCCCACCACTGATAGGCAGCCTCGCGCTGCAGCCTAGAGGCCATGAAATCGCGATTTTCCTCGAACTGACGGTTCGCGATAAAGAGCATTCCCGGAGCCGAATAGAACTCAAGACTGTCGTCATCGATCACCGCGACGAGAAACTTCTTTCCGAACGCCGGTGGGCCAAATCGCTTCGAATAATTATCGAGTGCCTTTCCGACCACCTCTCCGTACGACGAGATCAGTTGGTCGCTACCGGGCTTTGCGAAAAACTGCATTTCATACTCAGAGCTGCGAAGCGTTCGCGGCAGATACTTGCCGTAGGCGAAATTGCCCGGCAAAGTCGGGCTTGACTGGACGAACCGCGTCTTGCCGCCCGTCACCGAGGCCGGCGGATCACTGAAGCCGACGAGCTGAAAGCCAAGATCGAGTCGGCCGGCATGTCGAAGGAGGCC
>CAZSOE010000147.1:0-5812 GCA_964608335.1 uncultured Chloracidobacterium sp. | reverse complement strand
ATACTGGACGAGCGCGGCGTCAGCACCGTGCATCTATCGATCGCTCACACGGCCGGATCCGCGATGGCCGAGGTGCTCTTGGAATCTGTCTAGCTACGGCTGTCGTACAGGCGGCGAGGTCACGATCCGCTCATCCAGCGTAAAGTACGCGAC
The DNA here is from genome assembly GCA_964608335.1 of uncultured Chloracidobacterium sp. Lineage (GTDB taxonomy): Bacteria > Acidobacteriota > Blastocatellia > Pyrinomonadales > Pyrinomonadaceae > OLB17. The sequence goes on along the minus strand of CAZSOE010000147.1, from coordinate 5,659 downwards.
GGGCGCATCGTGGTCTGAAAAACGTTCCGGCCGGTTATCGTCATTACGATAGCTCTCGGGAAAGTCGGCGTTCATCCTCGCGTAACCAAAGCCGTGAACATTGTTCTTCAGCGAATCGCTGATCAAGATGTGGTCCAGCACCTGGCCGTTTCCGTCGAAACGGTATGAATAACGCTGGTCGGCGATGATCAGGTCGACGAGGTCGATCATATCGGGGTCGAGCAGGTCGTCCGACGGGTTCATCACTTCATCTTTCAAAGCGGGCTTTCCCTTGATCGCTCCGATCACATCGACTATTCCGTCGTTGAACTGGTAGGCATTGAAGTCGCCGACCAGAACGATCCGCTCTTTCGGGTTCGCTTTCTGGCGGTCGGCCACCAGCTTCGCAAGGAATTCGGCTTGCAGTTTCTTCTTCAGTCGCACATTAGCCATTTGCTTCGGGTCGTCATAGCCAAGAAATGACTTGAGGTGATTGACCACGACGGTGATCTCGAACGGACGGCCCGTCTTTGCGTCGTCGACCGATGCGCGAAGCGTGAGCGGCGTGCGATCGTTCAGAAAATTCTCCTGCTTAGTGTCGGGATTCGTGTATTTGTCGGATTTGCCGTACTGCTTGACCTCGATCACTTTCACCCGAGAAGTTTTGACGAGAAAGCCGTTGTCGATCCCGCGCCCGTCGTTGCCGTCTTCGAGATACGCCTGATATTTCGGGTCGGGTTTGCCCGCCGCGACTGCATCGGCGTTTATCTTATCGGCAAGCCGTTTGAGGGCGCCGAGGTTCTCGGCCTCGACGATACCGATAATGTCGGGCGATTGCATCACGGTGCGAACTCCCAGCGAGATCTTTTTCAGGCGCTTGGCGAAGGATTCGGCTGTAACGATCTCTTCCTGTATAGCGGGATCGTCCTGATCGTCGAAGAAATTCTCGAGGTTCGTCGATGCTACGGTTAACTGCCGGTCGGTCGGCTCAGGCATCGTCAGCGTCCTGATCGTCCCCGCAACGGCCGGCCGCGTTGCGGCATCGGTCAGAATCGCGTAGGCGCGATATGCGTAGTGCATTACGCCGATGACATTGCGCAATTCCGTGAACGCCGGAATGTCTATCGCCTGCGAACCCAATTGGGCCGCGCTCTCGATGCGCAAACGCTCCGGATTCGAATCGAAGAACCGCACTTTTGGATATGTCTTGCGCAGGTCGCCTTGATCCTTCTCGTTCAGAAAGAGAAAGTCATACACGTCGATCCCGGGTTCGCGAAACGGCTTGGGAAGGCCCTTGACGACACCATAGAACACGCCGTTCGATTCGGCAGTATTGTTTTTGTTGTCGACCCGCCCGCCGGTCGGTGCGACGACGGTCAGCTCTGCCACCTGCACGCGCATTCCCTCGAACCGCTCGAGCTGGTCGATCGCGTTGAGCTTGAGATCGTCGGCCGTAATCGTCAAGGGCTTGGGCAGGGCATTCTCTTTTGAGAGGACCTGCGCCAGATCTCGGCCGCGCTGCATTGAGATCTCGGTTATCGGCAAGCTGGCAGGTTCTGCACGCGGGCGAAACTCTTCGACCAGCCCGCTCACCAGCACCATATTGCCGATCGTCGCCTCAGCCCCGGGCTCGGTGCGTGTGAAGACAAAAATGCCCTCAGATGTGTTCGGGTTCGGATCGACCTTGTCGTCGGGCGTCTGGATAAAAAAGCCCGTGCGCGTTCTGGCCGTGACGATCCCGCTCGTGCGCACGATCTGGCGTTCGTAGGGCGATGCATTCTTGTCGCCCTGGATCGCGTTGATCGGATATTCCTTTTGAGCGGAAGCGGTGACGAACGAAACCAGGAGGATCGACGAGACAGCAATAACTCGCCCTAGCCAGATAGTGCATCGTGTGATCATAATAGATCCCTTCTTTGTTCGATCAGTGCCTGCGAGTTCTTTGGTATGGCCGAGAAGAAGTCGTAGCCGGTCAACCGTTCGACCTGGTCCACGGTCACCCTAAAATTGCGCCACGGGGAGCCCTGGCTGATCGACTGGTTCGACATTATAACGCCAAACGCACGCGTCCGTTTAGATGACGCCCGCTCGAGGTCGTTGCTTCCGTTCGGCAGCACAAGCACGACCTTCCAGGTGTGCGAAGGCACGGTAATGCGATTCTGCGGTGTCGAGCCGATCGTGCCGATATTGCCGTACGGCCCCGAGAAAATATAGATCTCGTTACCCTGGCTCGCTAAGGTGCGGCAATAGGTTTCAAAGTCTTCCCACGGGCCCTGGTTGTTGGCCGCGAGCTGAGGGATCAGGTTGGTCAGCAGAAACGTAGCCGAATTGTCGGGGACCGAACGTGTTCGGTCGCCCGACGGACACATGTGTCCTCGGTCGTAGCCCGAGCCCGAATAATCGCCGTCCTGTACCTGGTACCAGCCGGCTGGAAGAGCCGGATCGGGCCGATAATCATCCTGTCGCGGCGCCGACCCGATCCACGTGCTGTCGAGCCGCCACGCAACCCAGTTCGACGTCGCCTTGGCGCGGTTGTATGACAGAGTGTACTGCGGCTTCGGCATCAGGTAGTTGTTCTCGTTGGCGATGTTAGCCGTTGCATTTGTCGGGTTGCCGAGAATGAGCGGGTCGTCATCCGGCAGCGGAGCATTGATCGTAATGCTCAGGTTCAGGTTGACGACTCGCGCCTGTGCGTCCTGCGCGACGGCGGTTATGTTGCGAAAACCGCCCGGCATCCCGGCAGGAATGGTGGCTGCGTACGAGAATGTGTTGTCGTTCGGCGTCACATCCCCATTGGTTCCGTTGTCGAAGAACGGCTGTGACGAGGCCAGCCCAAGGTCCGACAGATTCCCGACCACCGTTATCCCAGTGCTCGGCGGCGTCGTTGCCGGTATAACACCGACGGTGATCAGCGTTGTGCCGGTCGGCGCGACCGAATTCGGATTCGCATTTATGCCGGCCTGGAGGTCTGCTCCGAGGTTGCAGACATTTGTCGGAGAGGCCGAATTTCTGGGGGCAGGTGCTCCGGTCGTAAAGTCGGAGTTATTGTTATCGGTATCTGTGCAGCCGTTGGTATTTCGCTTCAGCGCCGTTGTGATCGTCAGGTCCGGAGCCCGTCCGCCGCCCTCGAAACAGCTTGCACTGGTCCCGTATCCGACGCGATCGATGATCGCTGAGTCAACCGGACAGGTTGATGCAGCCAGACGGTTCGCATTGTTCACCAACGAAAGTTTTCCGGTCGTGGACGAAAGGTTCGGGATAAACCCTTCGGGCATCAGGACGGGAACGACATGGTCCGGGGCAGGGAGCGGGCTGCCGACGGCCCCGTTCGATCCGAACTGGATCAGAAAATACTGGCCCGGCTGGAGCGTGACATTCGGCAACGCTCCTGACGGAAGCCAGTTTGAGCCACCCGACGATGCGTATTGCACAGACCACGAATTGAGATCTATGGGCGACGACCCGCGATTGAACAGCTCGACGAAATCATGTGTGTATTGCGCGCCCGCCAATCCACCGCCGCCGTAGATCTGGCTGATGACGAGGTTTTGCGAGATCAGTGTCGCGCGCGCCGGTTCAAGAGTTGCCAATCGGCCCGCGTTGCTTGCCTGGCGAGGAAGAACGGCCGCTGCGAGGGCGACGACGACCAGAAGATAGAAAAACCGCTTCATTCAAAAGACCTTCAGTATTATTAACGCAGAAAGAGCCGCAACTTCCTATTGTTCGGGCAGGGGCGTGGGTGACGGCGAGGCCGCGGGCCGCGGGGCCGGCGCCGGCGGACGGGGATAGACTACGGGGCTCTTGTTGCCGCTCTTATCAACCGAGCGCACGCCAAAGAGGAAATTGTCCTTTGAAATGCCCTTGACCGTGTAGGTGGTCACATTGCCGGCAGACTGGGCATTCGTCCATTCCGCGGCGGCGGTGTCGCGCCAGACGACCTCGTATCCGGCCAGGTCAACATCTGCCGATGCGTCCCACCTGAGTTCGGTGTCGTTCGACTGGCGCTGCGTCATTGTGACGTTCTTCGGCTTGGCCGGAGCGCTTGCGAGGCTTGCAAGGGCGATCAGGTTGACGCGGCAGACGTTCGCAACGTATTCGAAGTCGACATATTCGGGTGTGTCGCCGTAAAAGACGTTGTTCTCGGTCCGGACGTTCTGGTGCTGGTGCGTAAAATCCTCGTCCGACTCGCTGAACCTGACGGCCGCAAAACCGCGTTCGACGAACGGTATGTGATCGCCACCCCGGCCGTAGCGGTCACGCCGATAGATCATCCACGCACCGAAGTTTTTGAGATATTTATCGGTCTGCTCCTTGATATAACGCGCTAGTTGTCGCGACACCGAGTCGTTCTCGCCGCCAATGCTGCGTCGGTTACGCGCTTCGGCCTCGGTCTCATTCGACGGCACACCTTCGCTAAAGACGCGTACCTTATTGCGGTTGGGTGAATTCTTATGCGACGTGACGCCGCCGACGATATCGTTGGTGAACATAGCCTCGAGATTCATCTTTGTCTCGACCGCCTGCTGTGCATAGTATGTCGCCCCGAGCAGGCCCTGCTCCTCGCCCGGCACCGCCATAAAAACGATGGTTGCGTCGAACTTGCGTTTCGACATCACGCGCGCCAATTCGATCGAAACCGCCGTACCCGAAGCATCGTCGTTCGCGCCCGGCGCGTCGCACGTTGCATTGGTCGCCGAGCCGCACATCGAATCGTAGTGGCCCGAAACGACATAGACGCGCGCCGGATCGGTCGTGCCCTTCAACACCGCGAAGACATTGGTCAGCTTTGTCGGCTGCGGTATCCGCTGCGATCTCTGCTGGACAAACTCCTGCTTCTGCACATCCAGGCACCCGCCGCATTCAGCACTGATCCGCTGAAACTCCGCATAGATCCAGTCCCGCGCCGCGCCGATGCCGCGCGTCGGGTTGTCCTGTTCCGACAACGTGTTTCGAGTCCCAACGCCTACCAACTTACGAATATCGGCCTCGATCCGCTTTGCCGATATTTCTTTCAGCATCTTTTCTATCTCCGGATCTTTCTTCGACTGCGCGAACACGCTGATCGATAAGGCAGAGGCGATAAGTACAAAGGTTAGCAAGCATCTACGCATATTGGTCCTCTCAGTTTGGCGGTTTCTTACCACTCTAGAACGACGTTCGCACCGAATCAAATCGGTGACGAGAACGCAGGTATTGTCCTGATCTGTCGTGCATTGGATATCGACACCGGCGATCTTTGCGATCCTGGCGTCTTTGCGTGATAAAGAGGCGATTTCACGCAGAGCCGCAAAGGACGCAAAGAAATCCGGCGTAGAGCGACCGATGCAGGGCACCACCAAAACGCATGCTGGTGCGGGGGCGGATGCCGCTGGCGAGAAAAGGCCCGGGGATGTTTGTGCGTGCGGTTTCCAGGGTCAGCGGAAACGGTAGGCCTTGTCCTTCCAGACGACGACAACCACGCCCTGGATGCTGTTGACGACCGAGCGAAGGCCGCTGTCTAACTTGTTGAAATCTTCGGTGCCGCGGCGAATATTGATGGTCGCCTGGCCGCGATATTCGGAGTCGTACCACGCACCGTCGCGGTTATTGAATGTCTTGCCGCGCACGTTCCGAGTCACGGGCATTTCGCCGACGTTCGTATTGACCTGGTTGCTCTGCATCTGCACCGGGCCGGACCGTG
>CAZSOE010000146.1:1386-5813 GCA_964608335.1 uncultured Chloracidobacterium sp. | reverse complement strand
CGGCACGTACGATCACGCGAAATCCGCTCCAGCCATACACTCATCCGGGCCGCCGCATCATCGAGGTCGAAAAGGAGGGCCTGGTCCTGATGAGCGAAGCTCTCGAGGCTGTCGGCGATGTCTATTCGATAAACGGGTTTACGAGCGAGGGGCGACGCAATGTCAAGTTCTACATCGTCAAGGACTTTGCGGAGAGATATTCGGAGGACGTCGAGCGGCGTATCGGCGGTATCTCGTTCCAGAACAACACACGTCTCGGCGCCGCCATTCGACACGCGTCGACGCGGCTTCTTCGACAGGACGCACGCACAAAACTGCTCATCATCCTAACCGACGGACGCCCGTACGATCACGACTACGGCGACGCCCGCTACGCCCGCGAGGACGTTCGCGAAGCGCTGACCGAAGCAAAGTCCACAGGCATCACGCCCTTCTGCATCACCATCGACCGCGAATCTGAAAGTGAACTAAAAGACCTCTACGGCGACGTCGGCTATACCATCATCGACGACGTAATGACCCTGCCTGAGCGAATGCCGAATATCTATCGACGGCTGACAAGTTAGAAAACGCTATTTCTTGCTGACGGTCGTCCTCGCAGACTCTACCACCCAGCCGCTGATGCGTTCGTCAGGAAGGATCGCCTGGGGGCACATTGTGTAGGTCAGGCCGTCGAGCCGTTTTCTTATTCCTTCCTCGATGCCTCCGTATGAGATGAGCAGCGGCACGACAAGGGCGCGGGCGTTCTCTTTTGAGGCGCGTTCTACCCGAGCGCGAAGCTCGGCGGTCGCCTGTGCGCGGATGGGTTCGGGCGCATCGTCGCGGACGGTCACGTATTCGATCCGACGATAGGCGCTCTTTCTTCCCATCAGGCCTGCGAGCAAACGCATGTCGGCGAGCCATTTGGAGTTCGCTGCGTCCGATACAGGCCCATGGGCGACAACGATCACCACTTCGTCTGTCGGCGAGGTGCTTATCGCTCGCGCTCGCGAGAGCAGTATCTCCCCGACGATCGGGTGAGCGTTCAGCGCCGAGACCATTCGGACCGGCACCTTGAGGCGTATCGGCGTAGTGGCATCACCGCTTCCGTTCGCCCCGTGCGACCCATGTGACCCATGCGAACCGCCGTTGCTCGGACCATGATCCATCTTCGCGAATACGGCCAGATCGCGTGGCGCATCGGGGCGCAGGCCCAGAAGGTATTCCGACGACTCGATCACGGAGCTGTGCGAGGAAACGAACAGAGGGATGACAACGATCTCGGTCGCGCCGCGGTCGATCAGTTTTTCAGCGGCCGACTGAATGTTCCGTTTGCTCGCCATGCCGAAAGCGACTTCGGTGATAACCGTCTTATCAACTGAGCGCGCGACCTTCACGACCTCCTCGTTCCAATTCGCCTTGCCGCCGTGCGCCAGCAGCAGGATTCCGGCACGACCCTGCACCGTCTGGTCCTGCGCAAGCGACGTGAATGCAATAAAACCAAGAATCACCGATGCCAACAAAGCCCTGAATACAAGATATTTCATGCTGATATTGAAAGTCATTTGCAATAGTATCAGGCCAGCTCCCGCTCGGCAAGCCCGCCGACACCGCGGCCACCGCCTAGACTCGGGCGGCGCGAACCGTCGTCGTTCGGCGTGATGTTCCGGTCCCCACCGCGAATGCCTGGGCGAGGTCCTCGATAATATCGTCAACGTCCTCGATCCCCACGGACAGCCTGATCAGGTCGGGCGGCGGTGCGAGACGCTTGCGCAGGCCTTCGGGAATGCTGGCGTGGGACATATGGCACGGCAAGCTGATCGTCGAGTTAACTGAACCGAAGCTGACCGCGATGGAGCAAAGTTTAGCGGCTTCGACGACCCTTCGCGAGACGTCCACGTCGCCGGTCGTAAAACTAACGACCGAGCCGCCTCCCGAGGCCTGGCGCCGATGGGTCTGGGCAGCTTCGGCGCCGTTAGCTCCGGGATAGTAGATCGCCTTCACAGCCGGTTGCGCGGCAAGGAATTCCGCAACCTTCTGCGCCGATGAAGATTGTCGCTCGGCTCGAAGGGCGAGTGTTTTCAGCCCGCGAAGCAAAAGCCACGAATCGAACGGCGCGAGTGCGGAACCTTCGGCGTTTTGAACGAACGCGATCCGATCGTAGACCTCGGCGTCATTGGTTATCACGGCGCCCGCCGTAACATCGCTGTGGCCGCAGAGGATCTTTGTTGCGGAATGTATCACTATGTCGGCCCCGTGCTGCAGCGGATTTTGTAAACACGGCGACAGCATCGTGTTGTCCACAGCCAATATGGCTCCGTGCGCGTGAGCGATCCGTGAGAGGGCGTGGATATCGGATATCCGCAGCAGTGGGTTGGTCGGCGTTTCGATCAGGATAAGTCTTGTCTTCGGCGTGAGCGCGCGAACGACTGCCGATGGGTCCGTCGTATCGAGATATCGGACCGTGATCCCCTGGTGCGGCAAAAGTTGTTCGAGAAGACGAACGCTTCCGCCGTACAGGTCGTCGCTCGCGATCATCTCGTCGCCTGTCTTTAGCAGCCGCGTAACCGCAGCGATCGCCGCCATTCCGCTGGCGAATGCTGCTCCGTATCGTCCGTATTCCAGATCCGCGAGTTTTCGCTCAAGCTGGGTCCGTGTGGGGTTCGCAGTGCGGGAATAATCGTACTCACCGAATTCAGTGGCGGTCGGCTGCACAAACGTTGCAGTTTGGTAAATTGGCGGCGAAACGGCTCCAAACCGCTCGTCCTTTTCAAGCGATACGCATCGTGTTGCGGTCTTCATGCTGCTATCTCCCAACATTTCTCGTTCTGATCTCGGCTTTCGGCGTCGCGTCGCAGGTCGAACAAGTCGGCGATGACGGCCTCGGTCGTTGCATACCGGCCAGCACCCCGGCCTCTGAGCACTTTGCTTCTGCCGTCCGCGTGCTTAATGACAAGACAGTTCTCCGCTCCTGTGGTTTGCGCGAACGGATGAGTAGCGGGAAAAGCGATCGGCCTGACTCTCGCGCTTACACCGTCGGCCGTTCGGCGGCATTCGGCGATCAGTCGATACGCTTGTCCTCTTCTGACCGCTGCAATTACATCCGAGGGACTAAGCCTGTCGATGCCTTCGCGTCGAACCGACGAAAGAGGAAGATCCACGCCGAATGTTTCTCTCACAAGCAGGATCAACTTTTGAGCCGCGTCGGTTCCATTCAGGTCAAGCGTCGGATCAGCCTCGGCAAAACCTGCGGTCTGCGCAAGCTTGACCGCGGCATCGTAATCGGTACCGGAGGCGAGTTGGTCGCAGATAAAGTTGCACGTTCCATTTATGATGCCGGCGACCGATTCGGTTTTGCCCTTGACGCTCGCTTGCGACACGGCTTCAAGCGCCGGCAATGCCCCGCCGACCGCGGCGCTGTAGCTCAGCGTAACGCCGGATCGTTCAGCAAGCTGACGCAGGTCTTCGCCGGCATGTGCAAGCAGGGCTTTGTTCGCAGTTATCACATGACGTTTCAACTTGAGAGCGTGTTCGATGTAGGTCCGGGCGGGCTCTATGCCGCCGATCAGTTCAACGACCGTGTCGCATTCGGCCTCGATCATTTCGAGCGCGGACCTCGAGATATGCCGCTCGGCTATTCCGCCACGGACGGCTTTTTTAGGATCAAGATTCACAACGCCGGTGATCTCGAAAAACTCAGGTAGCTCGGACAGCCGCTGGTAAACGCCGCCACCGACCGTTCCACAGCCCAGCAGTGCCACCCGGATCGGTTTTCGTTTTACATCTGCCGCAGATGCGAACACATCGAGGAATTTCCCGACCTTTGTGCCCGGCTCGCAGCCGAATGCGGAGATCTCAAACTGCAGACCACGCGGCTCGGCAAAACGCAAAGCTTTTGTCTGCACCAGCTCAGCCCCGCATCGGATGGCTGTGTCATAACTCGCCGTCGCAAAACGACGCGGGCTGCTTCCTTTCGCCGGATCCGATTCGTAAAGTCCTGATACGTCCTTTATCAAAATACATCGGGCGTCCAGTTGCTCGGCGAGGAACAGCGCGGTGTAATCCGAACCGCCACGGCCGAGGAGTGTAAGGCCGCCATCGTCACCAACGCCTGCAAAACCCGAAACGACGACGACTGAGTTTTCGAGCTCGCGCTTGAAGCGTTCGACGTCTGCCGCAACAGGTTCGCCGTCCAGCACCGCCCCTGTCGTTCTAATTCCTGCTTGCTCGGCGGTTAGCAGTTTTGTCGGGATCCCTGAGCGGCCGAGCGCCAGAGCAAGCAAAGCGGCTGAGGTCGCTTCGCCAGTAAATAGAAGTGACGCGACGGCCGTCGCATCTGCATCAGGCCCGTAACGGCCGGCTTTCCGCGATAGCTCGTCCGTTGTTCCACCAAACGCGGAAACCACTGCCACGACTTTTGCTCCCTGCCGCCAGTGTCGGTAGATCTC
>CAZSOE010000146.1:0-1286 GCA_964608335.1 uncultured Chloracidobacterium sp. | reverse complement strand
TCGGCGAGCGAACAAAGCCGAACGGAGTTCATAAGCTTTATCCCGGCATCGACGCCGCCCTCGACCTCGAATGCGATCAATGCGCCGCCCGAGGCCTGCTGCACTTTCGCAAGCTCCCGCTGAGGGAAAGCTTCCAGACCGGGATAGTAGAGTTGTGTCACGCGGGGATGATCCTCTAAAAAGCGCGCAACGACGAGTGCGTTCTCCGTGTGCCGCGCGATGCGAAGAGGCAATGTCTTCGCGCCTTGCAGCGTAAGCCATGCATCGAACGGCGCCTGTATGGTACCGGTGGATCTCCTGACAAGATCGAAACGCTCGTGCAGATCCTTGTTCCTTGTGATCAGCGCTCCACCGATAGTTGCGTTGTGCCCGTCGATAAATTTGGTGGTCGAATGCAGCGAGATGTCGGCCCCGAGATCGAGGGGCTTTTGCAGCACCGGCGTCAATAACGTGTTATCAACGACCAGCAAGGCTCCGGCTTCGCGTGCGAGGTCCGACGCCAGCTTTATATCTGTGAGTCTTAACGTGGGGTTGGCAGGAGTCTCGACAAACACCAGCGAGGCCGGACGGGACAGAGCTTCGCGAAAGACAACTTCATTCGACGTGTCGATAAAATCGGCCTCGACTCCGAATGCCGAAAATATCTGCTGCAGCAAACGCACCGTACCGCCGTAGCAAACCTCCGAGACGATAACGCGGCCACCCGTCCTCAGCAATGCAAGAAACAGCGCCGTGGTTGCGGCCAGACCGGAGGAGAAGCAGATGGCGTTGTCAGCATTCTCCAACGCGGCGAGCCGCCGTTCGAGAGCGGCAACGGTCGGGTTGCCGGCGCGGCTGTAGGTAAAGCCCTTGTCCACGCCAACCGCCTCCTGCCGATAGGTCGTTGTTTGATAGATCGGCGTCAGGAGAGCACCGGTCGTTGGGTCCGGCTCGGTACCGGCGTGCAGGGCCAGGGTCTCGATCGCCGGCTGCCGTTTTGGGTTTAAATAGTTTGCCATCGCGTATTCTCCTTTCGGTGATAGCGTGGCTAATGTGAGGGATGCTCTACTGAAAAGCGGTTCCGGTGCAGGTCTTTAAAACTAAAAAAGACCCGGCACCTGAAAGAAGTGCACGGGGTCATCTAAGATCCTCGGCAGCTCTTTAGCAGTTTTTATAGTGGAGCAAGTCGCCTTAAATCGCCACGTTATAGATTTTCAAGTTCGCCCGTTCAACTGTTCGGACCTTAACGACGATACGCCACAAGGTCCGGTGTGTCAAATCAAATGGTGGCGGGGGGGAGACTTGAA
>CAZSOE010000145.1:0-5821 GCA_964608335.1 uncultured Chloracidobacterium sp. | reverse complement strand
TCGCCCGTCTGTCCGAGGTTGAACTGGGTGAAGGTGTAGCCGCCGCCCGAACGCAGTTGGTACCACGTGCTCGGCGATGAATGACGCGTGACGGAGATATCCGTCTTGCCATCACCGTCGAAATCGAACGGCGCGGGACGCGGAGAATCCTGCTTGACGTTCGTGAACGTCAGCTCGTTAAAGCCGCCCGGATTCAACATGCCGATACCGCGGCAGTTGGCACTGGGCGTCGGGCACGCGAACAGCGGGCTTCCGGTCGGCGAGCTGATGCTCGCGACCTGGGTCCCCGCGACCGCCGCTTCCGTCACATAGACGACCGAGCCGACAGCGAATGTGCCGACCGGCGGTGTCGTGCTGGTCGGCGTGTACGGACCTTGTGCGAACGCACAGAAGCCGCCTTGTGACGCAGGTCCTGCCAATACGGTCAGGTTCGGTACCGCGATCGACTGCGGAGGTGCAAACAGACCACCAACGTTGTCGATCTGGAAGCTGAATGTGAACGGTGTGTTCTGCGCAACGCCCTCGCCCGCGATCTTACAGATCTTGAGCAGAGTCGGACGGAACACATAGTTCGTGTATTCGACCTCTCGCAGCTCGCGACGGGCCACGAAGCTGAGTATCCGCGCGTTCAGGAAGCTTTGAAGGCCCGCGGTCAGCGACGGGCTCGCCGGACCGAGCGGGGTCGGCTGGACAACGCCGTCAAGCCTGATCCTGGACACACGAACCTCACCCGGAACACCGTTCTGCGGCGCCAGGTTCGGGGTCGGCGTGCCGACGATCAGGACCGCGCCGCCAAGCGTCTCTTCGACAACCGAAACCGCCGTGCCGATGATGAACGTTTCATTGACGAACTGGCAGAAGCCGCCCTGCGAAGCAGGACCTGCCTGAACGTCCACGGTCGTATTGATCGGGGTTCCCGGAAGTTGCGGACCCGGGAACGGGTTGCTCGGACCGAGGCCGACGACACGGAAGCGGAAGGTCGTGCCGATCGGGATGCCGGGACCCGCGATCTTGCAGATCTTCACGCGACCGGGCCGCGTGCGGTTGAAGAAGTTCACCGTCGTTTGGTTGGACGGCGTGGCTGCTTCGTACATAAAGATCCTGGCTATACCGCCACCATCGTTGTCAAAACGACACGGAGGCGGAGGTATCGCGCCATCGATGTTCGAACACGCCTGCGTGTTGTAGATGCCAAGATTGAGTACAAGGGCGTCCAGCCGGGCGGGATCCGGGAACGTGGAAGCCGACTCGAGCTGGAACCCGTCCTTTGCGAGCTCGGTCACATGCACGATCGTCCGTGCGGCCGGAACGGTCGGTGAAGGCTGGGGAGGCGCAACCTGCAGGACCGAGATCGGGCCCGAGCACTGACCGGCCGGGACCGTGAACACGGTGTTCGGTATCGCGTCGACAGTGTAGTCCCAGAAGCCCTGGACATCCGGATCCTCAGGGGAGCCGCTAATCGGCACGAGCGCCCTGCGTTTGCATATCTCGATATAGCCCGCGATCGCGAAACGGTTGTAGAAATTCGCGATCGTCATGTTGTTGATGCCGCCTTCGCGGATGAACACAACGGCCGTCCTCGCCGGGAAGTTGACAGTACCCAGCGCATTCTCGGGCGACGTGGTTACATCGACGAGTTCGAACCGGCCGGTCCATCCGTTGGCCGAAGCCGGTATCGTCGGGCCGCTGTTCAACTCGGTGATCAGTGCATTACCGACCTGAAGCTTGATCGGAGGCGTACAGCCGCCGACCGGTGCATGGTATTCGCCACCACCGACCGTGAACCGGAAGATGCGGCCTTCGAGGCCGGTCTCCTGGCCCTCGCCATCGGGAATGCCTTCGCCATCCGGCACGCGGATCACCGGCCCGACAGCATGTTTACAGATCTCGAGGATACCGTAGCCGGCACCGGTCGAGACCGACTCGCCATCGAAGGTGACCTTGCCGTCAACCGACAGCGTGCGTCCTTTGATGTCCGAACCGGCACGGACCGTGACATCACCGCGAGCGAGGATCGTTCCCGCGAACGTCACACCCTCGGCGATCGTCGCCGTGTCCTTGACCCAGAAATAAACGTTGGCATGAGCCGCTCCATTCTGAAGCTGGAACGCCGCGCCGCGGCTCGCTTCGAGCGAACCATCGACGAGGAACACGAACGTCGAATCGTCCGCACCCATTCCATCGAGCGTCATCTGCCCTGCAAGATTCATCGACGGAACACAGTAGACGCCCGGGCCGAACGTGCGACCTGTGATGTCGCCGTCAACCGAAGTGCAATCCAACTGCTTGATGATCGAATGCGCACGATCGAGGTCGGCTCGGACCTGCCGGCTTTCTTTGCCGGTCGCACGCGTCCCGCGCAGCATCACGCCGTCATCCGTCGTTCCGCCGCCGCCGAACGCCGCCAGGTTGTGTGCCGATCGCAGGTCAAGTGCGATAGCCAACCGGTCAGCGCGCGTGGGCAGGTCGGACTTGATGAAGTCGTCCCCCCTCTGCGCCTCGACAACCGTATTCACCGGTGCCGAGAGATACACGCCAACGGCTGCTGCAACCAGCGCCGCCAGCGCAAACAAGTAAACGGTCTTCCTGCCGAGCAGAGAAAACCCTCGTGTAGTGCCTTCCATTAGTAGATCCCCCCTTAAGGAAAATAGTATTCAGACACATGCCGTACGGGCCGGCAAATGCCAGTGTTTGGGGGATCCATCCGCTAGGTGTCCGTAAATAGTAGACGGGTTTTCCACATGTGTCAAGCAAAAAGTTACGATAATAGTTAAAGTGCCCGGTGCCTATTAGGCCCTTATTTAACAATGGATTATGCAGGCTATGTTAAGGTGAAGAGTAAGCAAATTGCCGGGTTTATATAGCAGGCTTTCGTTAACGAACGGCGAAATGCGACCGCCCGAGACGCTTAGCCGGCTAATTATTGCCATTCGGTGTTCAAGCATAACTTGAGGAGTTAGCTGACGACACGGCGAGGCGATTGAACTGACCGACGACAGGTTTCGCCTGTCTAGACAATCTCATCACAGGAACCTAAACTAACTCCTTTGCGTTCCATGCGAGGCGCACACAGGCATCTGGATTATGGCTATTTCCGCAAACGATATACGAAAGGGAATGGTGATCCTGCACGAAGGGTCGCCGGTCAGGGTAATGGAGTTTCATCATCACACGCCGGGGAATCTGCGTGCGATGGTGCAGGCGCGGCTCCGTAATCTATTGACAGGGAATTCGTTCGAGTTCCGTTTTCGCTCGAACGACACACTCGAACGAGTCGTGCTCGAGCAGCACAAGATGGACTATCTCTACTCCGATGGTTCCCATCACCATTTTATGAACAACGAGACCTACGAACAGGTCGCGTTGACCAACGACGAACTCGGCGATGCGGCGCAATGGCTGATGCCGGGACTCACGATCGAGGTCGAATTCTATAACGGCAACCCGATCGGTGTTGCTCTGCCGCAGTCGATGGAGCTGACAGTCGTCGAGACCGAGCCCGTGCTCAAGGGAGCGACCGCATCCAATTCCAACAAACCCGCCAAGCTAGAGAACGGTGTGGTCCTGCAAGTACCGCCCTTCATCATCCAGGGCGAGAAGATCCGCGTTAACCCCGCTGAAGAGCGGTATATGGAACGAGTCAAATAAGTCTGGCAAGTCGAGGAGGTCTGGAAAGTCGAGAAAGTCTCTGAAGCCGAGAAAGTCGGCGACTTCCCGGACTTCCCAGACTTCCCAGACTTTCCCGACTTTCCTAGACTGTTACGGTGTACTTCGTCTACAGCCTGATCCTGACCGTAGGTTTCCTGATACTGCTGCCGCGGTTTGTTTACGACGCAGTGACTAAGGGGAAATACGCCGCCGGGTTTTGGGAGCGGCTGGGGTCTTTGCCGGAGTTCGACGCTCGGGGGCGGAAGGTCGTTTGGCTCCATTGCGTTTCGGTGGGCGAGGTGAACGCGGCACGACCGCTCGCAGCCCGGATCAAGCATCGTTTCCCGGACTTGGCGCTCATCGTTTCGACGACAACTCGCACCGGGCAGGAACTGGCCCGCACGGCTTTCGCCGATACCGCGGACCTTATTTTTTATTTCCCATTCGACTGGAGGTTTACGGTACGGCGGGCTCTGCGGCATCTTTCGCCGTCAGTCGTGCTGCTGACCGAGACCGAGCTTTGGTTCAATTTCATTCGCGAAGCCGACCGCCGCGGGATCCGAACGTGTCTTGTGAACGGACGCATCTCGGAACGTTCGTTCGCAAATTACACAAAAATACGCGGGCTGATGAAGCGCGTGCTCGGCCATCTTACCCTTGCCCTGATGCAGACGAACGCCGACGCACAGCGGTTGATGATGCTGGGAGCGAATGCGACCAGGGTGAAGGTGACCGGCAATCTCAAATTCGAGGGCACAGCGGCCGCGAACATCAACCTTACCGACGAGATAAGAGCGCGTTTTGCTATTGACGGCGAACGCCCGACCATCGTTGCGGCCAGCACGCACTCGCCGGAGGAGAAATGGGTCGTTGACGCCTTTGCAATGCTCCGGCGGAAGGTTCCCGAGGCTCGGTTGATGCTTGTACCGCGCCACCCCGAACGTTTTGAGGATGTTGCGAGGCTCATACAGGGATCGGGCTTTTCGTGGTGTCGTCGGTCGTTAACGTCAAGAGCAGACGCCTCGGCCGACGTTATTCTGCTCGATACGATCGGCGAGTTGACCGCCGTTTATCCGCTCGCCGACGTCGTCTTTGTCGGAGGCAGTCTTATCCCGCACGGCGGCCAGAGCATACTCGAGCCGGCCGGGGCAGCACGGCCGATCGTGACCGGCGCACACACGCAAAACTTTACGGCGGCGGTCGAGACGTTTCTCCGCGCGGATGCGCTCGTCCGATTGCCGTCGCTGACCGAAGGCGAGGTCCCACGAGCGCTCGCCGCAGCTTTTGCGGATCTGCTTGGCGACCCTCGCCGCCGCGATCAGCTTGGCGAGAATGCCTTAAGGGTGATCAACGAGGGCGGCGGGGCGGTCGAGCGAACACTCGACCACCTCGCGCCATACTTAGGCTAGTCCGAAACGCGTACCGAATTGACCATACTTCGAAAGGCCCGGTCGTAGCTGAATCGTTCGTTTTCGGGGACGACGTTCACCAGGTAAAAGAGATTGCCGTTCCGAAGCTGCATGGTGTAAATGCTTACCAGCTCGGTCCGGCCGGTGACGGGTGAGCGGCCCGATAACGAGGTCGTATAGCCCGATCGGCCCCCTACATTTGCCCGCGCGAACCCTGTGTCTTGTCGCAGATAGCTGTTGCCCTGCAGCACGCCGCGAACGTAGCTTTCCGAATCGCCCGCGAGATTTCCGCTGCCGCGATAGACACCGATCATCGAACCGTGAGTTATGCCCTGATCGCCATACGCGCCCTCGGGCGCGAATGTGACGGTATCGCTCGACGCAAACTCGCGCCAGTTCGACGGGACATTGATCGTAAGACCGGTCGTCGAATAACGTCGCATGCTCGACGACGGCATCGGCACGTTGTTGCTGTAGCGGCCGGTTGATGTCGGGCTGGTCTCGGTGCGTCCTGCCTTATAGTCGCGCTCGATCTCGGCCATCGACCTTGCCGGCGGCATAGAACGGAACCGCGCCTGGGTGCGTTCAAAATCGGCCGTCATCTTAATCGGGTTCGGGCTCACGCGCATGTTCGCTGCCATCTGGTTGATGCGGTTGTAGCGGTTGCCCGGATCGGGATGGCTGCTCAGCCATTCGGGTGCGCCGCTGCCGCCCTGGCGGGCGATCGTCTGAAACACGTTGGCCAGGTCGCGCGGATCGTACCC
>CAZSOE010000144.1:1680-5835 GCA_964608335.1 uncultured Chloracidobacterium sp. | reverse complement strand
CATCCGCCACGCACTCGGGGAAAAGGCCGGTGAGCAGAAATACATCGAGACGGTCCGCAAGCACGGGTACCGTTTCGTCGCCAGTGTAAACAAACCGGATACAAATGCTCCTGGAGTTGCCGAGCCGGCAGCCCAGACCGGAATGTCGAGTAAATGGCGTGGGGTCATTTTGCTTGCCGCCATCGCCATCCTTGGCGTCGGAATGCTGTCTTATCTCCTCGGCCCCACAGAGCGGGTACCGCAGACGTCGCGCACACTCTTCATCCTTCCGATCCAGCCGATAGCATCAGCCGAGCAACGCGACGAGTTGCTTGAGCTGGGGATCGCCGATGCGATCATCAACCGGCTCTCCTCGATGGATGGGCTTATCGTCCGCTCGCTTCACGCTACTCGCGATCACGCCGCTTTCCCGCAAGACCCGGTCGAGGCGGGGAAGAAACAGCAGACTGACTACGTCCTTGCTTCAAACTTTCAGCGCGCCGATGGCAAGATCCGCGTCACTTCGCAGCTGATCAACGTTGCAGGCGGCAACGTCGAGCGCTCGTACGTCAGCGAGGTTGATTTTCGTTCGGTGTTCGGCGTCCAGGATACTGTCTCGTCGGAAATCGCCGCACGGATCCTTCGAGACCTGCATCTGCCGCAGGCAGTGTCTGGTAACGAACGCGGTACCCGGAACGAACAGGCCTATCTCTCTTACCTGGAAGGAATGTTGCACTACGACACACGGAATCGGGACGGAGCAGAAAAAGCTATCCAGGCTCTTACTCGCGCGGTCGAGCTTGACGCAAATTATGCTCGCGCCTGGGCAGGCAAAGCTCATGCTCACCTCTCACAGGTCGGATTCGGCCGTGACAGCGATTCTCACGGTCAGAGTGCATTGGCAAAAGACGCCATCGACCGCGCAATATCGCTGAACGACAAGATCGCAGACGCACACAGCGCCTTGTGCCTGCGAACGGTCGCCTACGAATACGACCCTGTCTCCGCCGAACCGCATTGCAAAAGGGCGATAGAACTTGATCCGAACTCCGCGATCGCCCATCAGGTGTATTCGCGACTGTTGAACGGTCTGGGCCGTCACGACGAGGCTGTCGCTGAGATCAAGCTCGCCATCGACCTCGAACCTGCTTCGGTCTTCAACCATCGGCTGCTGGGCGTCGCATATTACTATGCCCGCCGCTACGACGAGGCGATCGAGCAGTTTGAACGAGTGATCAAAATGGACCGGACGGGTCCGACGATAATGTGGCTCTCACAGACACTCGGACAAGCGCGGAGGGACGAAGAAGCGTTCAAATTATGGATAGGACGCTTTACGGACGCAAACGAGAGTGATCGAAGAGAATGGCAGGCAGCGTTCGAACGCGAAGGCTGGAAGGGGATCATGCGCGAGCGAGCGCGTCGGTTCGAAAACGGCACTGAGATCTATACGCATGGTGCCGCATATCACGCCTATGTGGGTGACACTGACAAGGCACTTGCGTACCTTGAGACCGCCCTGCAGCGGCGTGAGAATATGCTGCAGTGGCTGCGGGTCGATCCAAGATTCGATCCAATTCGCAACGAACCCCGGTTTGAGGCATTCCTCGCGAAGACCGGCCTTTGACCGGTAGTCGGTCCCCGAGCATATCTCGATCCCGGGCGCGCGATCCTGGTATCGCGCGGGACCCGCCGGCCTGAACTTCACCGGACGAGGCACGCGTGATAGAATTCGGCCAAGTTCGATCGCTAAAGCTCCCGAAGCTTCATAATGGAACTACTGGCTGACCCTCAGGTCTGGATCGCGTTTGCCACGCTCACCCTGCTCGAGCTTGTTCTCGGCATCGATAACGTCGTTTTTATTTCGATCCTTTCGGGCAAACTGCCGCCCGAAAAGCAGGCTCGGGCGCGGTTTATCGGGCTTTCGCTTGCGCTCATCATGCGGGTCATCCTGCTTTTTTCGCTGTCGTGGCTGATAGGGTTGACGGCGCCGCTCTTCTCGGTTTGGAATTACAGCTTTTCCGGTAAAGACCTGGTGTTGCTGGTCGGGGGCCTGTTCCTTATCGCGAAGAGTACCCATGAGATACACGGCTCATTGGAAGGCCCCGAAGGCGAAGGATCTAAGAAGGTTTATGCCAGCTTTGTCAGCGTGATCATCCAGATCGTGCTGCTCGACATCGTGTTCTCGCTCGATTCGGTGATCACGGCGGTCGGAATGGTCTCGACGACCTATGGGCCGAACGGCATCTGGATAATGATCGGCGCGGTGGTCATCTCAATCGTCGCGATGATGCTGTTCGCGGGGCCGATCGGAAAATTCGTTCAGCGACATCCGACGATCAAGATGCTCGCGCTGGCGTTCCTTCTGCTGATCGGCGTGATGCTTGTCGCCGAGAGCTTCCATCACGCGATCCCGAAGGGCTACATATACTTCGCCATGGCATTCTCGGTCTTTGTCGAGATGCTGAATATGCGGCTCAGAGGCCGCGGAAAACCGGTCCATCTGCATGATCCGTACTCTGAGGATGATGAACTGCCTCCGGATGGTACCGAGAAGGCGACGTGAAGGCCGTCGCAAGAGTCTTAACTAATATGAAAGTCGTTCCATGCCTGCTGCTTCTGCTCACGCTCGTCGCAATGCCCGTAGCTCCGTTGTCGGCCCAACAACAGCCCTTCGACCTTGTCATCATCAACGCCCGGATCGTTGACGGTACCGGCAACCCGTGGTTTCGCGGCTCGATCGCGATCAAGGATGGCCGTATCGCCCGGGTCGGGCGTTTCGCGTCCGCCGAGACGAAATTCCTGATCGACGCCAAAAACCAGATCGTCGCCCCGGGTTTCATCGATGTTCACGTGCACACCGAGGATGTTTACGACCATCCGGGCGCCGAGAATTTTGTGCGAATGGGCGTGACATCGCTGGTGACCGGCAACTGCGGCGGCTCCGCGGTCAATGTCGGTGAATTCCTCGGCCGGATCAAAACAAAACCGCTCGCCGTAAATATTGCAACGCTCATCGGTCACAATTCCGTCCGTCAGCAGGCGATGGGCCTCGACAATCGCGCCCCGACGACCGAAGAGCAGTCAAGGATGAACGCCACGGTCGAGCAGGCAATGAAGGACGGTGCGGTTGGCCTGTCGACCGGCCTTATCTATCTGCCCGGAACGTACGCCAAGACCGAGGAGGTCGTCGAGCTCGCAAAAGCCGCCGCGAAATACGGCGGTATCTACGCCAGCCACATTCGCAACGAAGAAGCTCGCGTCGTCGCAGCGATCACCGAGGCGATCAACATCGGCGAGCAGGCGAACATGCCGGTCGAGATCTCGCACTTCAAGATCTCGAGCAAGAACCTATGGGGCAAAACGCCGACGACGATCGGACTCGTTACCGCGGCGCGGGAGCGAGGCCTGACGGTCACGATCGACCAGTATGCATATCCCGCGTCGTCGACGTCGCTCGATTCGCGAATGCCGAGCTGGGTGCTCGCCGGCGGCCGAGCGGAAGGAATGAAGCGGCTTGCGGATCCGGAACAGAAAAAAAAGGTCTTTGAGGACATGAAGCGCGAGCTCAAGGACCGCGGCTTTAAGGATTATGCATACGCACGTGTTGCGAGCTACCGCGCCGAGCCTAACTTCAACGGCAAGAACATCAAAGAGATCACAAAGGTCGCTCGCGGGCGCGACAAGCTCGATGACCAGATCGAGCAGATACTTGATATGTATTCAAAGGGCGGCGCGTCGATGGTCTATCACTCGATGAACGAGGGCGATGTGCAGAACATTATGCGCCAGCCCTTTACGATGATCGCGTCGGATAGCGGTGTTCGCGCGTTCGGTTCGGGCGTGCCGCACCCGCGCGGATACGGGAATAATGCCCGAGTGTTAGGACGATATGTGCGCGAACTGAAACTGATCTCACTCGAAGACGCGATCAGAAAGATGACTTCCCTGCCCGCACAGACATTTAACCTCCGCGACCGCGGCCTCATTCGCGAAGGCTTTGCCGCGGATCTCGTCATCTTCGACGATGCAAAGGTCGGCGACAAGGCAACCTTCGAACAGCCTCATCAATACGCCGAAGGCTTCTCGACCATCGTCGTCAACGGCCAGGTCGTCTTTGAGAATTCGCAGATGACCGCGGCCAGACCCGGCATGGCGCTGTATGGCCCGGGCTAC
>CAZSOE010000144.1:0-1580 GCA_964608335.1 uncultured Chloracidobacterium sp. | reverse complement strand
CCGGTCGAACACCGTGCTGATCCTGGACCCGGCTGTTCCTTTTGCGTTCCGGCTGACCTCGGTGACGCGGCCGACAAGGGTCGAGCCCTTTTCGATCACCGTTTTGCCGTTCTGCTTCACGGCGCGCGTGGTGCGCAACAGGACCTGATCGCCGACGCGGGCTTTCTTCACATCGAGCGAATTCTGGAGCTGGGCCGTGACGGCGGCATTGGATGCCAGCACGACCCCACCCACCGGCGAAGCGGCCGAAGACGAGGCCGAACCGCCCGTCGAGGCGGTCGACTGCCCAAAAACGGTTACCGACGCTATGATCGTAGCGCCCAATAAAAACGCGAGTTTTCTCATATTTACCCCCTTAGTTGAGCGGACGCTGGTCGTCCGATTTTGATAATTGGGACTGTGGGATGCCTGAAAAGGCGGCCCGAGTTTGCCCAAAATTAGCCCGAAGTCGTGGTTCGGCCGCCTGATTTTTTATTCGTGCATTCGTGGCTGATCCGTCCGGACCTTTGCCACGAATGCACGAATGGCGGTCGCTCGAGGTGCCGCCCCTTCCCGGAGGCTCACAACTTCATCCCGAGGCTCTTGACCAGAAATCCGTAGATATCGGCCAGCTCCTCGATCTGTTTCGTTGTCGGTTTGCCGGCCCCGTGACCGGCCTTTGTCTCGATGCGGATCAGGACCGGAGACGACCCGGCCTGTGCGTACTGCATCGCCGCCGTGTACTTAAAGCTATGCGCGGGAAATACCCGGTCGTCGTGATCGGCCGTCGTGACAAGCGTGGGCGGATACTTCGTTCCCGGCTTCGCGTTGTGATAGGGCGAGTAAGCATAGAGCGCCCTAAAATCCTTCTCGACCTTCGGGTCGCCGTAATCCGATTTCCAGAACGCACCGACCGTGAACTCGGTAAACCTGACCATGTCCATAACGCCGACCGCGGGAAGCGCGGCGCCGAATAGATTCGGATGCTGGTTCAAGACTGCGCCGACGAGGAGTCCGCCGTTCGACCCGCCCTGGATCGCAAGCTTCGGCGTTGAGGTGTACTTGTTCTCGATCAGCCATTTGCCGGCCCATGCAAAATCGTCAAAAACATTCTGCTTGTTCAGGCGCGATCCGCCTTCCCACCAGGCCTTGCCGTACTCGCTGCCACCGCGAATGCACGCCAGCGCATAGATGCCGCCCATCTCCATCCAAGCGATGCGCGAAACCGAAAAGCCCGGCGTCGAGGGAATATTGAACCCGCCATAGCCGTAGAGGATCGTCGGGTTTGTGCCGTCAAGTTTCAGACCCTTTTTGTAAGAGAGGAACATCGGTACGCGCGTTCCGTCCTTGCTCGTGTAGAAAACGCGTTTGACCTCGAACTTTCCGGGATCGACCTTAGCGCCTGCTCGACGGAACACCGTACTCTTGCCGGTGTTCATATCGTAACGGTATATGGTCGGCGGCTCGTTAAAGCTCGAATAGGTGTAGAACGTCTCGGGGTCGTTTCGCCGGCCGCCAAAGCCGCTCGCCGAACCGATACCCGGCAACTCGACGTCGCGGACCCATTTTCCGGCCGTCGTAAAGATCTTGATCTGGGTCGA
>CAZSOE010000143.1:2177-5841 GCA_964608335.1 uncultured Chloracidobacterium sp. | reverse complement strand
AAAATCGTCGACGCTGACCATCTTGCCGACCATGCTGCAGACCGGAGCGGCATTTGGTGCGACGGCCATCCATTCACTAAGCGCTCCGCACTCATCAGCTTCGAAATGGCTAAACCCTATCCAGCGTAACGTGGTGGGATCGATCAGCGTAGCAACCGCGTCCTTGACCACGGGAAACAGCCCGCGCATGCCAGTGTGAAAAAGAAGCGGCTCTTCGCCGCGGACAAGAAACTGGCAAAACTGGATGTTGAAATCCGGAAAGAAAGTTGAAATGCGAAAGATGTCCGGGGCTATCTCACTGATCCTGGTCATTAATTCTCCTTAAACTTCAGCAAACACCTTTTCAGGCGGGGCCATATCATCGTCCTGCCTTTCCCGCAACTTTAGGAGGCTGGTGACGACCAGAAAGATCGCAAGTGCAATAAGCGCGATCGACATCACGCCGTTGATGAGCTTGATGTCAAAACCAGTCGTGGTTTGAAAGTTGCCGATAACGATCGAGCCAAGCGCCCACAGCGTTATCACCAAAACGAACAGCATAGGCACGAGCGTGAAGGCGATCCGCTTTCGCGCTTTGTAGAGCCATACGGTGATCGACAGCAGCGTCAACGCCGCGAGCAGTTGGTTTGACGCACCAAAAAGTGTCCAAAATTCGACGTAGCTTCCCGGCTTTGCCAGAAAGATGAGCGAGAACGGCAAGGCAACGGTCACCAGCGTTCCGATAACCGCCCCGATGCGGCCGGGAATGCCGATCAGCTCCTGCACCAAATAACGGCCGAGCCGCATCGTCACATCGAGCGTATCGAAAACAAATGTCGAAAACGCCATCGCGCCGAAAGTCACCGCAAACTTCAGGTTCTCCTGGCCGATGATGATCGAAAGAAAATTACCGATCCCGTTGCCGTAGATCTTGCCGGCCGGAAGATTCTTGCCGTCCGGCCCAAGGAGCGAGTCGCCGAACGCGATCATCACCGTCACAAGCGCGATAAACGCGACAAATCCCTCGGCGAGCATGCCGCCGTAACCTATTGGCCGCGTGTGACTTTCCTTGTCGATCTGTTTTGATGTCGTGCCCGAGCATACAAGTCCGTGAAAACCCGAGCACGCGCCGCACGCGATGGTCACAAAAAGAAACGGGAACAACATTCCCGTCATACCGCCAACATCAAATCCCTTGAATGCCGGCTGATTGATCGAATACCCGCCAACGAAAATGCCGATAACGCCGACCGCGATCGCCGAGTAAAGCACAAACCCGCCGAGATATCCCCGTGGCTGCAAAAGCGCCCAAACCGGCACCATCGACGCAACGACGCAATAAAGTAGGATCAGCACCGCCCACGTCTGATGACTGAAGATCAGTATGTGCGAATACTGTGTGCCGACATACGATAGAGCAAATGTCGCGGGGACAAAGACGATCGTTGCCAGCCACAACGGCGGCTTGAGAAAGCGTTCTACAAGACCGAGCACGACCGAAAGGCCCAGATACAATGCGCTCGCCATCGCGACCGCGCCGCCCGGGTTAAATGTCGTTTCGCCGACGAGGGCTTCATCTCCGGCGACGAACGTCCCGGCCGTTATGTCGGTAAATGCGACCGCAACGTAGACGAGGGCGATCCAGATAAATGCCATCAACGCGCGGCCGGCTCCACCGCCGAGTTTGTCACGTGTGATCTCGGCGATCGACTGCGCGCCGTGGCGGACCGAGCCCGCCAAAGCGCTGAAATCGTGCACGGCGCCGATCAGCACAACCCCCAACGCGATCCACAACAAACACGGCAGCCAGCCGAACGCCAAACACGCAATGATCGGCCCCGCAATCGGTCCGGCCGCGGCTATCGCGGAGAAATGCTGGCCAAAGAGATAAAACGGCCGCGTCGGCACGTAATCTTCGCCGTCGTTCACCTTATTGGCAGGCGTTTCATTAGCGTCGTCGAGCTTGAACTGGCGCGATATGAAACGGCCATACGCAAAATAGCCGAATACAAGCCAAACGATGACCGCAAGAGCGAGAAGTGCGAGCATAGGCTTTGCCGTGTCGGTTCAATGTACGACACTTCGCGGGCCGGGGGCAACTATTCGGAACAACTGAAAACTGATAACTTATAACTGAAACAAGTTAGCAGCTATCAGTTATCTCAGGTCGAATGGATAGCAAGAGATCACTTCAAGAAACCTATTCACCGGGCGGCATCTGCTTTGGCTGCGGGCCGGCAAATGAAAAGGGTCTGCATGTCAAGAGTTTTCCCGCTAGTGACGAGGTCGTCGCGACATGGCATGCAGAGCCGCATCATCAAGCGTTCCCCGGAATGCTGAACGGCGGGATCATCGGTGCACTGCTTGATTGCCATTCCAATTGGGCCGCAGCCTACTTTCTGATGAAGCGCGACGGCCTCGATCACGCGCCGTGCACGGTTACCGCCGAGTTTCACGTCAAGCTCCTGCGGCCGACGCCCGTGGACGGCCCCATTACGCTAAAAGCGCGGGTCGTTGATTCGAGCGAAGACCGCGCAACGGTCGAGGCCGAGCTGATCGCAGGCGGGAAGGTGTGCGATACGTGCCGAGGGGTCTTCGTCGCCGTTAAGGAGGGCCACCCCGCATACCATCGCTGGTGAGACCGTGTCCGTAGCCCGCACGTGAATAAGGGCCAGTTTAGCGGGAGTAGCGCTAAGCAAACAGCGAAACGTCGGGGGTCGACATTTGGTGATTTCGTGATAGCTGGCTGGCCCTTACTCACGTGCGGGCCACCGACACCGCGACCTTTCGCATTTGGTCGTCGAATTCCTGTTCAAGTCCCAGCTTTGCAAGCCATGTGGTCTGCTCAGCCATCAGCCGCGGCAGATGTACGACGTCCGAGAGCGCGTAGTGCACTAACTGATCGGTCCAAACGCCGTTCCACTTGCGATTGAATTTTGCACGCGGCGATTTGTCGAGATCGACGGCAAAATAACGATAAAGAGTTTCCGCAAGCGACGCCGACTGATTTGCGCCGCGCGTCAGGACCTTTTCGGCGATCATCGTGTCGAATACGTTGTTGACCTCGTTACCGGCCGCGAGCAGAAAGTCGAGATCGAATTTTGCATTGTGAAAGATCTTCGTGGCCCCGTCGTCCACAAGAAGCTCGGCCAGGCGGCCGAGCGCAACGCCCTCGCTGACCGGCACGAGAACATTGAACTCACCGTCGGAGAACTGTACGGAGAAAAGCCGCCCCGTGCGCGCGGCCAGACCCGAAGTTTCGGTGTCGCAACCGAGGCATGTCACTCCGGCGAGCCGGTCGAATGCCGTGTCCAAATCGGCTTCTGTGCGAGCGACTAGAATATCCACTACCGACATTGTAAATTACGATAGATGACGGCATAAAACTGACATCACGATGGTACTGACGCAAATAGAAGCACGCATCCTCGGCTCCCTGGTCGAAAAGCAATTGACCACGCCCGAGTATTACCCGCTGACGCTCAACGCGCTGGTCGCGGCCTGCAATCAAAAGAACAACCGCGATCCGGTCGTTTCATACGACGAAGAAACGGTCAGCCGCGCCCTCGACGACCTGCGCGACAAGAATCTGGTCTACGTCTTCTACGGCAGCACGAGCCGCGTCGTGAAGTATAAGCATATGCTCCCGTCCGTTTACGAACTCGACGCACCCGAGGTCGCGATC
>CAZSOE010000143.1:0-2077 GCA_964608335.1 uncultured Chloracidobacterium sp. | reverse complement strand
CGGATGGCGGCCGTGTCGAAAAACTGGAAAATGAAGTTGCCGCCCTGCGCGCCGAGGTGGACGAGCTCAGGCAAACGGTGGATGAGTTCAAAAAGCAGTTTGAGTGAGCAAACCTACTTCGGCGTCACAGTTCCGTCATCCGCGATCCTTGGCGCGGTCGTCGGAAAGTCCATCGTCGAAAGGTCACGCACCAGTCGAGCTGATGCTCCGGTTTGATCGAGTACCGGTATCCCGCGGCCCTCGAGCCTCGCCGAATGGATCTTCCCGCCGATAAACTTTCCTTCGGCATCGATCTTCGTCTCAAGCACCATCGTCATCGCCGTCTCGCCCGCAAGCTGGAACCAGCCGTAGGTCGCAAAATTTCCGAGGCTGTACGCGATCAGTCGCTCCTTATAGATCTCCATCCCGCGCATCACATGCGGCCCGTGTCCGAGCACAAGATCCGCACCGGCATCGATCACCGTCCGGGCAAAAAGCGGCAGGTTGCCGCGCGCTTCGCCGGCGAAGATCTCTGTCCGGTTCGGGACCCGCTGTGCGCCGGTGCCTTCCGCACCACCGTGGAACGAAACGACGACGATATCCGCCGCCTTGTCGGCTTCGGTCACAAGCTGACGGGCGAAAGCAAGGTCGTTGACGTTCGGCACTATGTTGTTATGCGCGAAGCCGATAAAGGCGATCTTCTTCCCTTTGACGTCGAGAAATGTCGTTGATAAAGATCCGCGGTCGCTTCCTGCGTGCTTGATGCCGACCGCGTCGAGCGCCGCGCGCGTATCCGTACGCCCGCGATCGCCAAAATCGCCCGCGTGATTGTTCGCGAGGCTCATTACGTCAAAACCGGCGGCTTTCAGATGCTGGTTGTATCTGGTCGGCATCCGGAACGCAAAACACATTGCGGAGCGAGCGCCGCATTTGGCCGAAACACCGCCGTCGGTCATCGGACCCTCAAGGTTGCCGAACGCGATGTCCGCACCGGCCAGTATCGGTGTGACGTCCTTGAGCAGGTCGGCGCCGTCGTTCGGCGGCATTCGCGTGTCGTTCGGGTAGGGCGACCCCAGCATGATGTCGCCGACCGCGGCAATATTGATCGGTTCGTTGTTCGGTGCAGGGGCCGTTTCGGACTGGACGATCGGTTCTTCGGACCGGGCCGTGCGCGCCTGACACGACGACAGCGAGAACGTCGACATGCTGATCGTCACCAGGACGGAAAGAACCTTGTGCAAACCCATCTTCGATTTCATCCCTTGTTTGATGCCGGTCAGGCACCGGCCGGTGCAAGTTTTTCGGACACTTCAGGTTCGCTCGCGGCAGAGATCGTGTCACCCTCGTGTATCAACGCGCGGTCGACAATGTCCTTCTGCTCAAGCTCGTGGATCGCGTACGAACCGGTCGCGGGTGAGGCCGACGCGACACGACCAATGTATTCCAGACGCGCACCGTTCGGTTTCAATGCATCGAGGCGCGAACGCACGAACCACCAGCCGCCCATATTGCGCGGCTCCTCCTGCGTCCAGAAAAGCTCGGTCGTATTTGGATACGATGCGATGATCTCGCGGAGGCGCGTTTCCGGAAACGGATAGAACTGTTCGAGCCGCAGAAGCGCCGTTCGCCCGTCGATCTCGTCGCCGCGTGCGGCTTCGAGATCGTAATAGACCTTTCCGGAGCAAACCACGACCCGTGTGACCTTCGTGCGGTCTTCGATACGATTGTCGTCGATGACCGGTTGGAAGCCGCCCGTTGTGAGTTCCTCGATCCTCGACGATGCGGCCGGCAGGCGGAGCAGACTCTTCGGCGTCATCACTATCAGCGGACGGCGCATGTCTTGCTTGACTTGGCGCCTCAAGAGGTGAAAGTACTGCGCGGGTGTTGTCGGATAGCAAACTTGCAAGTTGTTCAGGGCACAGAGCTGGAGGTATCTTTCAAGCCGCGCCGATGAATGCTCGGGCCCCTGACCTTCATAACCGTGCGGCAGAAGCATGACCAGGTCCGACTGCTGCTGCCACTTGTCCTCGCCGGCCGAGAGATATTGGTCGATGATGATCTGCGCCCCGTTCGAGAAATCGCCGAACTGCGCTTCCCA
>CAZSOE010000142.1:0-5853 GCA_964608335.1 uncultured Chloracidobacterium sp. | reverse complement strand
GCCGCGGCGCATCGCCGCGGCCATTTTTATTGCCTGCTTGCGAACCTCCGACTCCAGAAAAGAAAGTGCGGAAATCCGGCCGCGTTGAACGTTTAGTGCGACTGTTATCAGTTTGTTCGCGGGACGTGCACACGCAAGGGCCCGGTGCCTACACGTTGGACGAAACCACGTAACGTCAAGAAAAAGCTTGACTTTGCGAGTTCAAAGTGTTAAATCGAGTGTATTGTCCAAGTGAGTTCTGGCGGGATCTGCGGGGGTTCCTACGTCCGTTCATCGGACGAAGTTTCTTTGGTTCCTTATTCCGGAAATTGGTGAACCGCAGGTCCGTATAGCCTGATCAGGGCGTTCCGAGCAACAGCTCTCGGGTTGAAATCTAAAGGGGTAAGAGAGGGGTTTATGTTAAAGCATTTAATAAGCGGTTCATTGGCCACGGCATTCGGGGCGGTCCTGGTTACGATCATGGTGGCCGGTATCGCTGTCGGTCAAACATACACGACTATAGCCAACGGAAATTGGTCGTCGGCTGCAACATGGCAAGGGGGGAGTGTTCCGCCGACGGCGGCGAACATTCCGGCAGGTGTGGTAGTTCGGATCCGGCATACGGTCAACTACGACACAGGTAATACGCTGAGGAACGAGGGTGAGATCCGGATCCAGCCGGTACCGGGTACGACGGCCAGGCTTAATGTTCCGGGCGGTATATTCATCGAAAACTGGGCGGGCGGCACATTCGTAATGGTCAACGCTACCCTGGTGCAGTGCCGTTTTGCCCCGTGCAACGATGGACAGCCCTACGTGGGCAATTCGCCGACCGCTCAACAGCAGACCGGCTCGTTCCGCAACCTGGGCGGCATTGTGGAGCTTCGCGGTTCGAACATCGAGATAGCCCAGTCCTGGACAAATCTCGGCGGCACCAGTTTTATGGTCGACACATGCCTGACAGCGGGCGAAAGCTATGCCATAAAGGGCTCGCAGGCTTCAGGGAACCCGACTGAAACGATCGTACGCTCGTTTCTAAGCATGGGCTGGCACGGCGCGGGTCAATTCGAGCTTGCGAACGGCACGGTGATCTTTGACCGGGCGAACTTCCAGCTCGCGGGTGCGACGAGCAACTTTAATTTGCAGGTGGGCACCGCCAACGGCGACATCGACTTCATTACGCTTCGTAACCATGTCGTTCCGTTTAACGGCAGCGGTGTCATCTTCGCGGGCCCCGGCCTGATCACGAGCGGCATCAATCTTGATGCTTATTGCACGGCCAGCGTGCTGCAGTACCAGCATAACCAGAAATTCAGCGGCCCTCAGAGCCAGAATTGCGGTATCGCTGCCTTCCCGGCTATTTGCGGCGGCGGAACACCGACAGCCGCGAACGGCGTGATCCAGGGGCGGGTGCTCACGGCCGCCGGCCTTGGCATCTCAAAGGGCGCGATCGAGGTCATGGGCGGCAATCTTACACAGCCGTTGCGTGTCTTGACGAATGCGTTCGGTATCTTCCGCGTGGATAGCCTTGAGGCGGGGCAGACCTATATAGTTCGGGTCGCGGCGAAAGGACATGTGTTCGCCGAGCCGACGAGAGTGGTCACCCTCTTCGACAACTTCACCGATCTCGAGTTCGTCGCGGACACGCCGACCAAGCCGGCGCGCGAAACTAAAGAGCCAAAGAAATGACATAGTCATTTTTTAGGAGAAACTAAAAGGGCAGGCCCTCTCGAGCCTGCCTTTTTTTCTCTTATTCGCGCTTATCACTCCGACAAGCCCGGCCGGGCCGACAGCACCCACCGGCTGGGTCGGCTGTCGAATGAGGGATCAACCGTCGGCCGCCGTTTCGCCGCGTAACAAAGCGCCGCCGCTATGATCGCGACGTCCTCTGCGCGCTTGTAGGTCGAGTTGTCGGGTCGGCGCGCGTTGAATCCTGATATGAAACCCGTATCCAACTTGCCCGCAATAAACTCTTCATCCTCCATTATCTCGCGGAAGAAGGGCAGTGTTGTCTTAATGCCTCCAACATCGTACTCCATGAGTGCTCGGCGCATTCGGTCGATCGCTTCTGCGCGGTCTCGGCCGTGCACGGCGAATTTCGATATCATCGGATCGTAAAAGATCGACACTTCGCCGCCCTCGTACACCCCTCCGTCGTCGCGAACGCCCGGCCCTTGCGGCAAACGCAGCCGCGTGATCCGCCCGGGGCTCGGAAGAAAATCGTTGTCAGGGTCTTCGGCGTAGATACGGCATTCGATAGCGTGGCCCGTAAGCTCGATATCCGACTGCTGGAACGAAAGCCTTTCACCCGCCGCGACGCGGATCTGTTCGCGAACAAGGTCAATGCCCGTTACGAGCTCGGTTACCGGATGTTCGACCTGCAGCCGCGTATTCATCTCGAGAAAATAGAAGGAACGGTCGATGTCCGAGACGAGAAATTCGACGGTCCCCGCTCCGACGTAATCTACCGCGCGTGCGACCTTTACCGCGCACTCGCCCATCTCTTCTCGGAGCTCCGCCGAATTGATCGGCGACGGTGCTTCCTCGATCACTTTCTGATGACGCCGCTGAATCGAGCACTCCCTCTCTCCAAGGTGAACATAATTGCCGTGCATGTCGGCAAAGACCTGGATCTCAATATGTCTTGGCCGGACGATCGCCTTTTCGACATAAACAGCGTCATCTCCAAAACTCGCAAGCGCTTCGGACTGTGCGGTTTCCAGGGCCGACTTCAATTCGGTCTCGTTTTCGACAAGCCGCATCCCCTTGCCGCCGCCGCCGGCCGCGGCCTTGAGCATCACCGGATAGCCGAAGCTCTCGGCTGTTTCGCGCGCATCCTCAAATGAGGTCAGGGGTTCTGTGGTGCCCGGAACGACCGGTACGCCGGCGTCGATCGCTATCTTACGGGCCGATATCTTCCCGCCCATTGCTTCGATCGCTGAAGGCGGCGGACCGATGAAGACGAGTCCAGCCTCGG
Source organism: uncultured Chloracidobacterium sp. (assembly GCA_964608335.1). Classification (GTDB taxonomy): domain Bacteria; phylum Acidobacteriota; class Blastocatellia; order Pyrinomonadales; family Pyrinomonadaceae; genus OLB17. The sequence goes on along the minus strand of CAZSOE010000142.1, from coordinate 2,897 downwards.
TCACGCCACGCACGAAACCGGCGTTCTCTGAAAGAAAACCGTACCCCGGATGTATCGCCTCGGCACCGGATGCCCGCGCGACCTCAATGATCTTGTCACCGCGCAGATAGCTCTCGCTCGACGGCGGCGGCCCAATGTTGTACGCCTCGTCGGCCATCCGCACATGCAATGCATCGTTATCCGCGTCCGAATACACCGCGACCGTCCCGATCTTCATCTCACGACATGCGCGGATCACGCGACACGTGATCTCGCCACGATTTGCGATGAGTATTTTCCTGAACATGATTTGTGACTGGAGCGCAAGCATCCCTGCTTGCCTGTCTTTGTTTTGCACCGCAGCCAAGCAAGGACGCTAGCCGCCCCGTTTCTATTCGACTATCGAGTTCCCCTGATTCCTGGGATCATATCTGATCCCAACCTTGGCACCGGGCGCGTATTTCGCGGGTTGGCCCCGCTGTTCGCTCGTAAGCACATCGGCAGACTCGAAGTCTACGCCATTCAGGGTGTAGAGAAAATAGACCATCTCCTGACCGTCATCGTCGACTCGGCTCTCGAGTATCACGCCGTCGGTGATCCGGCCCTTCGCAAGAAGGAACCTCCGGCGGGCCTCCGGGTCGAAGCGTTTTCTCCGCAGCAGTTTGTCGATCAGGCCCATTCGCTAATCCATTATCAAGTCCGGCTTTCCATATCTCGCCCGCAGCTTGTTGACCGCCGCTAGCACCGTGGGCCGCTGGATTATCTTCGCTTCCAGGGGCCGTTTCCCCGGAATATCGATCATTATCAACCCGAGCAGGATCGTCAGAATTCCCTGCCCCGGTATGCCGGGCAGCGATAGCACAATACCAAGTGCGATCAGGAACACGCCAAGAACATTCTTTACTATCACCGCACCCCAGCGGACCGTCCAATGGCTGCCGGGCATGAAATCCTGCACATAGTGCGAGCTGAAGTAGTTCGCTGGTATCTTCACCATCACGATGGCTATCGCAGCGAAACTCAGGGCAAGCGAAACCAGAAACAATCCCAGGAAGACCAGCACCTGGGTCAACGTAAGCGCCCGCCAAAAATCGACCATCCAGGCGGAGATCTTTTCGCGGAATACTCCCGCGATCAAGGCCAGGCCAAATATCAGGCCGAATCCGATCAAGACAACGGTCCAGCTAAGCGAACTCCAAAACCGTACCAGTCGTCCGATCATTTCTTATCAAGCGCCATCAGTTCGCGGCGAATGTAAACCATACGCTGCACGAGTGTCCACATCGAACCGACCGCTAAGACCCACAGCACCTGGGGCATTCGGTTGGCGAAAAAGTTCGTCGACGTCCAGCTCCATGTCGATAACGCACCGATGATCAGCAGAACGATGCGCTCGGGACGCTGCAGAAAGCCGATGTTGGCCTTTACGCCCAATGCCTCGCTGCGCGCCGTCGTGTAGCTGACAAGAACGGAGGCGATCATACCAACGCCGCCGAGAAAGACGTTCAGGGTCGAGTGCTGCGGCGTGTCGCGAGCGTAATAGACCATGATGCCCAAAAACGCAGACATGTCCGACAGCCGGTCGAGCGTGGAATCGAGAAACGTCCCGTACTTCGTCACCCGTCCGGTCAGTCGTGCAACCCCGCCGTCGAGCATGTCAAAAAGATTCGCGACGATCAGGACGATCCCTGCCCAGAAGAACTCGCCAAACCCGAACAGTACGCCGCAAGCAAGGTTGATCGTCACGCCGATCGACGTGAGCACATTCGGCGGTATCCCCGCCGACGCCAGCCCGCGCACCATCGCATTGATGATGCGCATCGCTCCGCGTCCTATGCTCTCTCCAAGCATTGCCCTTCAAAGTAAAAAGTAAAAAGTCAAAAGGCCAAAAACGCCAAAAGCCATTCGGATCCATTTTGACTTTTGCCTTTTTACTTTTTACTTTTCATGAATAGTCGTCAGTCTGCTGATCTCGAAATTCTTCCACCCGTTGGGTGTTTTGACTTTCACTTCGTCGCCCTCTTCTTTTCCCATCACGGCTTGTCCGATCGGTGACACGGTGGATATCTTGCCGTTGTCAGGATCGCTTTCTTCTGACGTGACCAGTTCGTAAGTGATCTTCTCTTCTTTGTCCAGGTCGAAAAGCTCGACGATCGAGCCGTATGCCACGCGTCCCTCGGGGATCTTTGTGAGGTCGATCGAGTCGATCTCGATCATCCGTTGGTGAAGCAGGCTGACCCGCGCTTGCACGAACGTCTGCCGCTCTTTTGCCGCCTTGTATTCCGCGTTCTCGCTCAGATCGCCGAACTCGCGCGCATGCTGGATCGCCTTAGGCAGCTTGTGATTCAGCTCGTGCTCAAGCTTGTCGATCTCTTTCTGCAGTTTCTCTTTGATATCTTTCATAATCCTGAAGCGTCGGCTATCAGCTAATCAGCTCTACTGCTGACAGCTGCCGGCCGAAAGCTGACATCGCGTCTCCCGGTGCGGCAAACGATATCCCGATGTCGCGGGCGGTGCGGACAAGCTGCCCGTCGACGGGCACGGTCTTGACGTTGGCGATCGCCTCCGAGAGCGGAACCGTCACGATCGTTCCGGCCTGCAGAGCGACCATTTTACCGGTGTCGCCGCTCGCGAGTGCACGCACCGAGCATGCGCCGAAATTGGTCCCCAACATCCGGTCGAACGCATTCGGCGTCCCGCCGCGCTGCAGATGGCCTAGCACGACGCATCGCGACTCCTTGCCGGTCAGTTCCTCGATCCTGCGGCTGACATAAACCCCGACGCCGCCCAATCGCACCTCTTCCGAATCCTGATAGATCTCGGACTTCCCGACCTCGAACGCGCCTTCGGCGACGACCACGTTGGTAAACCGCGAGCCGCTCGCCTCGCGGGCCGCGACCTTGCGAACGATAGACTCG
>CAZSOE010000141.1:2334-5861 GCA_964608335.1 uncultured Chloracidobacterium sp. | reverse complement strand
GGCCGGGCGATGGCGATCGTGTACGACGAAACCTCCCTCGAGGAATATATGCGCTCGGCCGTCGACGCTTCGCCCGAAAAACCGATCCTGATCGACAAATTCCTCGAACGCGCGGCCGAACTCGACGTTGATGCGCTTGCGGATGAGACGGCCGTCGTGATCGCCGGCATACAAGAGCACATCGAGGAGGCCGGCATTCACTCGGGCGATTCGTCGAGTGTTCTGCCCGCTCAGAAGGTCCCGGTCGAGCATCTCGAAACGATCAGACACTATACGACGCTGCTCGCTAGGGCGCTCAGCGTAAAAGGGCTGATGAACATACAGTTCGCGATCAAGGGCGATCGTGTTTACGTGCTCGAGGTGAATCCGCGTGCATCGCGAACGGTTCCGTTCGTCGCAAAGGCGACTGGCGTGCCGATCGCAAAGATCGCATCGCTCGTGATGGCGGGTGAGAAGAAGCTAACTGACTTCAACCTGCCGGACGTCTTGGCCGTTCCGCTTGTTTTTGTAAAATCGCCTGTCTTTCCATTCAAGAAGTTTGCCGGCGTCGATCCGGTTCTCGGTCCCGAGATGCACTCGACCGGTGAAGTTATGGGCGTAGGAGCCACATTCGGCGAGGCGTATGGAAAGGCGATGGAAGGCTCGGGGCTGACGCTGCCGCTTAGCGGCCGGGCGTTCGTTTCCGTCAACGACGCCGACAAAGGTCAGGCCGTCGTCCTCGCCCGGCGCCTCAACAACCTCGGCTTCTCGCTGATTGCGACATATGGAACGGCAAATCGTTTACGCGAGGTAGGCCTCGAATGCGAAGCGGTCTTTAAGGTCAACGAAGGCCGCCCGAACATCGCCGATCTGATCCGTCAGGGCGAGATCGTCCTCATCATCAATACGCCGCTGGGCAAGGCGTCGCATTACGACGAGCAGGCGATCCGCAAGGCGGCACTGCAGTTCAATGTTCCTTGCGTTACGACGATCACCGGGGCCGAGGCATTGGTCGAGGCGATCGGAGCTAGGAAAACGGATGAGTCTCTCGAAGTACGAAGCTTACAGGAGATCCACGGAAAGCTCAGCCGCCGAGATCACCGAGGCCACCGAGCATAGTTCTTTCATTCTTAGTCCTTCTCTAGCCCCTCTGCGGTTAATTCATTTACAATACGGTTATTCATATGACTGATTCGCACGACCGCGAGATCATTGGCGGGCATTTGCTGGTGATCGGCGGTGCTGAGGACAAGTACAACGAGCGGAGGATACTGAGGAAGTTCCTTGAGCTGGCCGGCGGCGACGGCGCAGAGGTGCTGATCGTACCGGTGGCTTCGGATTTTCCCGAGTTTGCGGCCGACGTTTACGTGCAGGCATTTCGCAACCTCGGTGTCGCCAATCCGCGCGTGCTCCGCGCCACGTCGCGGCAGGACGTCGTCGCGGCCGACATAGACCGGCTTGTCGACGGGCTAACCGGGGTCTTTATCACCGGCGGCGATCAGATGCGCCTCGTTAGCCTGCTGGGCGGGACGAAGCTGGCCGATCGGCTCCGGCATCTGGTCCGAGATACAAATATCATCCTCGCGGGAACCAGCGCCGGAGCCGCAGGCATGAGCACATCGATGATCGTCCGGGGCGAATCGACGTCGCATCCTCATAAAAGCAGCGTCAAGCTAAGCCCCGGCCTTGGGTTTCTTAAGAACATCATAATCGACCAGCATTTTACCGAACGCGGCAGGATCAGCCGTCTGATCACCGCGGTCTCGTACAATCCCTATAACCTCGGGATCGGCATCGATGAGAACACCGCGATCATTCTCGACGGCAATGGCGTGCTCGAGGTCTTCGGTCAGGGCTCGATAACTATCGTTGATGGTTCGCGCATCACTTTTAATGAGATAGCGGAAGTTGCTGATCACGAAGCATTTAGCGTGTGTGGCGTGCAGCTTCACGTTTTGCGTGACGGCCTGGTTTACGACTACCGCGAACGCCACCCCCTGCAGCCGCCGAATGAGTTCCTGCTGCCGGACTTGGGTTAAGAGATCTTTGCCGCGGATCAGCGCGGATTCCGCGGATCAAGAATAAAATTGGTTCTGATCCGCGCTATCCGCGTTCATCCGCTGCAAAAATAGCCTATGGACATCCTCGAGATAAGAACACTACGTGGTCCGAATTACTGGAGCGGCTATTGGAAAAAGCTGATCATAATGCGCGTCGATATCGGTGCGTACGAGGAGCGTCCGACGGATAAGATCGAAGGGTTCTACGAGCGCATGGATTCGGTCATGCCGTCACTGGTCAGCCACGGTTGCAGTTATCAGGAGGAGGGTGGTTTCCTTCGGCGGGTGAAAGAGGGAACCTGGGCAGGCCACGCGATTGAGCATTTTGCCCTGGAATTGCAAACCCTGGCGGGTATGGATACAGGCTATGGCCGTACGCGCGAGACGGGCGAGAAGGGGATCTACAACGTAGTCTTCTCCTATGTTGAGGAGGAAGTCGGCCGTTTCGCCGGCCGGGCGGCGGTCCGTCTGTGGCTCGATCTCGCTGAGAACAAGCCCGTCAAGGAGATCAAGGCGTCTCTTGCGAAGGACATTCGCCAGATGCGCGAGATCCGCGAGGAGGTGCGATTCGGACCTTCGACCGGATCGCTTGTCGAGGAGGCGCAAAACCGCGATATTCCGTACATTCGCCTTAACGACCAGTCGTTGGTCCAGCTCGGCTACGGCGTTCACCAAAAGCGGATACAGGCGACCACTACCGCGAACACGAACATGATCGCGGTCGATATCGCCGGCGATAAGGCTGCGACCAAAAAGCTGCTTGGCGACATGGGCGTACCTGTCCCAAAAGGTTACCGCCTGCGCGATATTGACGACCTCGGATCAACCCTCGACCGTGTCGGGTTTCCTGCCGTCATCAAGCCGCTAGACGGCAATCACGGAAAAGGCGCGACCGTTGGGATAAGATCGCTCGACGAAGCCAAGATCGCGTGGGAAAAGGCCAAGGAGTATTCGCGTTACATCATTGTCGAGCAGCAGCTCACGGGGTCCGACTTTCGCGCGCTTGTCGTCAATAACAGGCTTATCGCGGTTGCGGAGCGCGTGCCGGCCCACGTGGTCGGTGATGGCAAGAGCACGATCCAAAAGCTGATCGACAAGACCAATGCCGATCCCCGCCGTGGCTACGGCCACGAGAATGTCCTCACCCAGATCGACATCGACGGGCAGACAATGCGTTGCATACAGAAGGCCGGTTACGAACTTAGATCTATCCTGCCGAAGGGCGAGCGTTTGCTACTTAAAACGACTGCAAATATTTCGACCGGCGGAACGGCGATCGACCTGACGGACGAGGTGCATCCCGAGAACGTCTTTCTCTTCGAACGCATCGCCCGCATCATCGGCCTCGACGTCGCGGGAATTGATGTCATCGCTCCGAACGTAAGCGAACCGATCGACGAGAATGGCGGGGGCATCATCGAGGTCAACGCGGCTCCCGGCTTTCGCATGCACGTGTCGCCGAGCGAGGGCCAGCCGCGCGATGTCGCC
>CAZSOE010000141.1:0-2324 GCA_964608335.1 uncultured Chloracidobacterium sp. | reverse complement strand
CATCGGGCGGAACGTGGCCGAGCATGTCATCGATATGCTTTTTCCGCCCGGCACGCCGGCGCGAATACCTATATTTGCGATCACAGGTACCAATGGTAAGACGACGACCACGCGCCTGATCGCGCACATTCTGAAGAATAGCGGCCGAACCGTCGGATTTACGACGACCGACGGCACGTACATCGGCAATCAGCAGATCGTCGCGGGCGATAACACCGGGCCCGTTTCGGCCCAGCTCGTCCTGAAAGATCCTACCGTCGACGTCGCTGTGCTCGAAACCGCACGCGGAGGCATCATTCGAGCGGGCCTCGGCTTCGATTACTGTGACGTCGGCGTCGTGCTGAATATCGCCGCTGATCATCTTGGTTTAAAGGACATCAATACGTTGGAAGACCTCGCGCGCGTCAAGTCCGTTGTTCCTCGCGCCGTCTCGCGGCGTGGCTATGCAGTTCTCAATGCAGAAGACGAACTGGTTTACGGGATGAAAGGGCTGACCGAAGGGAACATCGTGCTTTTCTCGATGGATGAGAATAACAAGCACATCAGGCGGCAGGCCGATCGTGGCCGCATCTCTTGCGTCTATGAGAACGGGTACATCACGATACTAAAAGGCCGTTGGAAGGTGCGTATCGAGCGTGCGGTCAATATTCCGCTGACCTACGGTGGACGCGCCGAATTCATGATCCAGAACGTTCTTGCCAGTACGCTCGCGTGCTTCGTGCACGGGGTTTCGATCGAGGACATCCGCGTCGGGCTGACGACCTTCAACGCCGGCACGGCGCAGACTCCGGGTCGGCTCAATTTTGTCGAGATCGGCGACGCGACGGTGCTGATGGATTACGCCCACAATCCGGCGGGTCTGCGCGGTCTGGCGAGCTTTATCAACAAGCTGGGTCGCAAGTACCGGACCTGCGTGATAAACGGTACGGGCGACCGGCGCGACGAAGACATCGTCGAGTTCGGTCAGGTCGCGGGCGAGACCTTCGATCGCATCGTCATTCGCCGTGGCCACTACCTTCGCGGCCGCGACGAAAAAGAAATGTACGCGCTCCTGAAAAAAGGCATCGAGCGGTCGGGCAAAGAACCCGCCGTCCGCATCATTCCCGAAAGCCGCGACGCCATCCACCACGCCATCAAACACGCGCGAAAAGGAGAGCTTGTGGTCACACTTGCAGACCTTGTGCCCGACGACATCAAACACGTGCAGGAGTATCGCGATCAGGTTGCTGAGGCCCGCGCGTAAGCAATGGGAAACCCAACTCGGGATCTGGGTGACTCACTACCTAACCGAACCGCAGCATGGCGGAGCCTCACGGTCGCCGCGCGGGCTTTGTACCGCAGCGCTACTCTTGTCAGCACTAACCACGCTGCGTTCCAAGAGCTCCGGCCAGATACAATCCGCCGATCATGATATGGATTATGTGATCGGTTTGGCCGAGTTCGAGCACGTTAGGTATGAGGCGCAACATGGCGGTGTGTCCGTCGGCGGTAGTGCCGAGTGCGAAGCCGGCGATACCGAGAAGCAAATAGACCGCACCAAAAACGAGGCCGAAGGTCTTAACGGCCGATAACGAGCCCTTGAGTCCCAAATACAGCGATACGGCGCCGGACACAAGGTGAATGACATTATGGGCTGGGCTGAGATGAGCCCCGAGCAGGCCGGGCACGCCAAACCCCGCAATACCAACGATAAGGAAAACGACGCCGAGAAGTTTTGCAATTGTCCTTGCCATAACGGTTTTCTCCTTTTATGCGGAGGCCTGAGCGTAAGCGAGGCCCTGATCCTGATCCTAATCCTGCGGCCCGTGTTACGCCCTTGCTCGCGCGCGGGCTTCCGCAATGCGCGCGTCAGGTCGAACAAGAAAATCGAAATCAAGCGTAGATCTCGGTAGCCGGATCTCCGTCCGCAGCTATCCAACCACGATACATTCCTTCGCAGTTAAACGGCAGCGTGATGTTGCCTTCGGCATCGACGGCGATGAGCCCGCCTTCGCCGTTGATCTCGGTCAGGCGTTGGACGGTTTCGTCGGCGGCGACTTCGAGCGAAAGATCTTTATATTTCATCCGAGCCGCGACGTCATATGCGCTGACGCCGAGCATGAAGTATTCGCCGTGGCCGGTGCACGAAACGGCGCATGTCTCGTCCGCATAGGTTCCGAGCCCGATGACCGGGGTATCGCCGACGCGTCCGAACTTCTTGTTGGTCATCCCGCCGGTCGACGTTGCGGCAGCGAGATGCCCGCGCGCGTCGCAGTCTACCGCGCCGAGCGTGCCGAGCGGCTTCGTCGCTGTGCGGGGCACACTCCCTCCCGGTCGTGTTTCCG
>CAZSOE010000140.1:0-5900 GCA_964608335.1 uncultured Chloracidobacterium sp. | reverse complement strand
AGGCCCGCGAAAGGCCGCCGTCGCTAAGAAGAAAGCACCCGGGAAGAAGTAGGCTGTTGGCAGCGAGCAGTTACTGACCACCGACCACTGACAGCCGACCACTGATTTTATGGCTACTAAACCAGCAGCGGGAACCAAGAAGAAGACCTTCAAGAAGAAGGAAAAGAAGAACATTCCGGTCGGGATCGTTCATATTTCGGCGTCGTTCAACAACACGCTGATCTCGATAACCGACACCGAAGGAAACCTGATCGCGCAATCGTCGTCAGGCGCTCGCGGTTTTCGCGGAAGCCGAAAGGGGACACCGTTCGCCGCTCAACAGGCGGCCGGCGAAGTGGCGCGAAAGGCCGCGGATGCAGGAATGCGCGAGGCGGAAGTCCGGGTTAAAGGGCCGGGCGGCGGACGCGAATCGGCAATTCGTGCGGTCAGTCAGGCGGGAATTCGTGTAACGGCGATCCGTGACACTACGCCCATCCCGCACAATGGCTGTCGGCCGCCGAAACGGCGTAGAGTTTGACATTTAGGATCTCAGGTTTGAGACCTTAGATCGAGGATTATCGAAAGGAAGAAGGGCCACGGCCTGTAAACTTTTCCGCCCGTCAAGTGGCGGAGGCAGAAAACGAATATGGCTAGATACAGAGATGCGGTGTGCCGCTTGTGCCGCCGCGAAGGTGCAAAGTTATTCCTTAAAGGCGACCGGTGTTACAAGCCGTCGTGCGCGATCGAGAAGCGGGGAACCAATCCCCCGGGTCAGCATGGCGCCGCCCGGCGCAAGATGCTTGCCGGTTACGGCGAGCAGCTTCGCGAGAAGCAGAAGGTAAAGCGCATTTACTTCATTCTCGAAAAACAATTCCGCAATTATTTTGAGAAAGCCCGCCGGCAGAAAGGCGTTACGGGCGAGAACCTACTGTTCATGCTCGAGCGCCGATTGGACAATGTCGTCTACCGGTCGGGTTTCTCGACCTCGCGCCGCCAGGCCCGCCAGCTGGTGAACCACGGGCACGTTACGGTGAACGGCCGGAAGGTGAACATACCGTCGTTCCAGGTGAAACCGGGCGATACGGTCGCGGTAAAGGACAGGACGCAGAAGAACGCGCATGTTGAGGGCGCATGGCAAACGGCCGTTGGCCGAGGGCGGCCCGCATGGCTCACCGCGAACGGCAAGGACCTGGCAGTCACAGTGACGAGCCTGCCCAGGCGTGAGGACATCGATCAGAACATCAACGAGCAGCTGATCGTCGAGTTGTACAGCAAGTAGTTTTGAAGTAAGCGGCCGAAGAGCCGGATTCGAAAGAGTTCCGTTCTTACTAGAGACGATCCGGGGACAGCGGTCGCTTTTGACATAAAAAAGAACGAATATGACACAAGGTAATAATTGGACAGGTTTCCAGATGCCCGGTCGCCTCAATGTCGATAACGAGACGTTGACCGAGCGATACGGGCGTTTTTATGCGGCGCCTTTCGAGCGTGGCTTCGGCACTACGATCGGTAATTCGATCCGCCGTGCGCTGCTTGCGTCGATCGAGGGGGCGGCTATCACGGCCGTTCGTATCGAGGGCGTCGAGCATGAATTCTCATCGATAAAGGGCGTGGTCGAAGATGCGACGGACGTCATCCTGAACCTGAAGCAGGTGCCGTTCAAGCTTCACAGTTCCGGCCCCAAGACACTCTCAATAAGCAAGAAGAATAAAGGTGAGGTCACCAGCGGCGATATCGAAGCCGATGGTGACGTCGAGATCCTCGACCCGAACGTACACATCGCCACGATCGGTTCCGGTGGCTCGCTTAATATCGAGATGCGGCTCAAGAAAGGCCGCGGGTACGTCGCGGCTGAGTTCAATAACGATGACGACCTTTCGGTCGGCTATATTCCGGTCGACTCGGTTCACACGCCGATCAAGAAGGTGAATTATACCGTCGATAAGACGCGCTCCGGTTCGAATACAGAACTCGACAAGTTGACGATCGAGGTTTGGACCGATGGTTCGGTACGTCCTGAAGATTCGATCGGTCTGGCGGCGAAACTGGTTAAGGACCACATGTCGATCTTCATCAATTTCGAGGAAGAGGAAGAGGAATATAAGTACGAGGACATCGCGCGTCCGCCGCTCATGCGCAACGACCTGCTCGATAAGTCGGTCGATGAGCTCGAGTTGTCCGTCCGGTCGTACAACTGCCTGAAGAACGCCGATATTCGTACGATCCGCGACCTGATCAGGCGGACCGAGAAGGACATGCTTGGGACCAAGAATTTCGGGAAAAAATCACTTACCGAGATCAAGGACATGCTCCACGGCATGGGCCTCGACTTTGGGATGGATTTTGACGAGCAAGGAAACCCGATACCGGGAAGCGGAGGGCGCGATCTCGATTAGTCACGAGTGGCGAGTCGCGCGTCGCGAGTCATCGAAGGCTTCCGACTCGCGACTCATGACTCACGACTCGCGACTGTTTTTATGAGACACAAGAAGGCACATCGTAAACTTGGACGGACGACCGAGCATCGGATCTCGATGCTACGGAATATGGCGACATCCCTGATAAACGCGGACGGCGAACATATCGTCACGACGATCGCCAAAGCGAAGGAGCTTCGTCCGTTCATCGAGAAGGCGATCACGCTGGCGCGAAAAGCGCAAGGACTCGAGGGCGAGGATGCAGCGATACGGACGGTCCATCTTCGCCGGCAGGCCGCGAGGTTCTTTCACGCAGGGAACTCGACCTTTAAGGTAGCCGCGAGCCGGTTTCGTGGCAAGAAAGGCGAAGCGAAGGACAAGATCGGGCGCACAGCCGGCGTCGCCGCAGTGCAGCGGTTGTTTGGCGAGCTTGGCGAGCGTTACAAGGATCGGAACGGCGGCTACACGCGGATCATCCGTCTCGGACATCGCGGCGGCGACAACGCCGAGATGGCCGTGATCGAGCTCGTCGACAATCCGCGCGAAATGGCTGCCAAGGGATGATCGCCTGCGGGCGAGCGTTATGGGCCAAACATCTGCATCGGCTGCGGCAAAAGGAATTACTAGAACGGTGGACAAAAAGGACGGTAACGGGTCGAAGAAGGGAAAGCAGGCGCCTGAGCCCTCTTTCAATATGGAAGAGCTGCGCTCCCTGACCGACCTCTTTGTCGAAAACGGGTTGACCGAGTTTGAGTTCGAGAACGAGAACATTCGGCTCCGCCTGAGCAAGGGGTCAAGTCCGTCAGCTCCGATCGCTCAAGCTCCGCCGCCGGCAGCTGCGGTCGGTGCCGCTCCCGCATCGGTTCCCGCTATTCCTACGATAGATCCCGAACCGGCTGGCGAGGCGGACGCTGACGCGGACCTCCACAAGATAGTGTCGCCGATCGTCGGAACGTTTTATCGCTCCCCGGGCCCCGACAAGGACGCATACGTTTCAGAAGGCAGCCGGGTCACGCCCGAAATGACGGTATGCATCGTTGAGGCGATGAAGCTGATGAATGAGATCCAGGCTGAAATATCGGGCGAGATCGTCAAAGTCTATGTCGAGAACGGCCAGCCGGTCGAATACGGCCAGGCTCTTTTTGGAGTTAGGAAGTAATTAGCCACGAATAAGCACGAATACCGCGAATGAGGGAGACTCTGTTCGTGTCGTTCGTGTCGATTCGTGGCTAAAACTCTTATGCGTGAGATACGCAAAGTTCTGGTAGCCAATCGCGGCGAGATCGCTTGCCGGATAATCTGGACATGCAAGGAGATGGGCATCAAGACCGTCGCCGTGCACTCCGAGGCTGACCGCGATGCTCTGCACGTCCGTTACGCTGACGAAGCCTTGTGCATCGGGGCGGCGCCATCCGCCGAGAGTTATCTCAACATCCCTTCGATCATAAGCGCAGCCGAGATCACCAACGTCGATGCCATACATCCCGGTTACGGCTTTCTGGCCGAGTCGGCGACATTCGCCACCATCTGCGAGGACTGTAACATCAAGTTTATCGGCCCCCGTCCCGATGTGATCGCTATGATGGGCGACAAGGTCGAGGCTCGGCGGACGATGACCGGGGCCGGAGTCCCGGTCCTTCCGGGCAGCCCCGATCCTATCGAGTCGGCTGACGAAGCAAAAAAGCTCGCTGAAGAAATAGGCCTGCCGGTGATCATCAAGGCCGCTGCGGGCGGCGGTGGCCGCGGTATGCGGATCGTTCGCAACGCAAGTGAGCTGGTCGGCCAGCTTGAGACGGCACAGGCCGAAGCTCTGGCCGCATTTAAGAACGGAGCGGTTTACATCGAGCGTTACATCGAGCGACCCCGTCATATCGAGATACAGGTACTTGCCGACGAGCACGGAAGCTGCATCCATCTTGGCGAGCGTGAATGTACCATTCAGCGACGCCATCAGAAGCTGCTTGAAGAAGCTCCTTCACCGGCGATCTCACCTCAACTCCGCGAAGAGATGGGCACCGTTGCGGTGAAAGCATGCAAAGAGATCGGTTATTCGAGCGCCGGGACGTTCGAATTCCTGCTCGATGAGGATGGCCGTTTCTATTTCATGGAGATGAACACGCGGATCCAGGTCGAGCATCCGGTCACCGAGATGGTGACGCTTGCCGACATCGTGCGCAATCAGATCCGCATCGCGACCGGCGACGAGCTTAATTACACGCAGGAAGAGGTACAGATAACGGGCCACGCGATCGAATGCCGCATTAATGCCGAAGATCCGGTGAAGTTCACGCCCAGCCCGGGCCGGATCACGGCGTTCAATATTCCGGGCGGCCCCGGCGTTCGCGTCGATACGGCCGTCTATCCGGGTTATGTCGTGCCGCCGTATTACGATTCGATGATCGCCAAGCTGATAGTTCACGCACGGACCCGTGAGCTTGCGATCGCCCGCATGCAGCGCGCGCTCGAGATGATGGTTGTCGAAGGCATCAAGACGACGATCCCACTGCACCGCAAAATAATGGCGGACGAGAGCTTTCAGAGGGGAGATTTTTCGACGAAGTTCATGGAGGAGTTCAACCCGTAAGTTGCGATTTTGCAAGGAATAACGGATAATCTAGAGGTTATATCTTTCGCGGTTATCCCGACTGGTCGGGAAGTTACTGCGAGCCAAAGGAGAGGCCATTTTGAGGCGATAGAAAGAATGTCAACGGCAAGTGAAGTTAAAGAGAAAATAGTTACCGATTATCGAACGCACGGTTCAGACACCGGTTCGTCGCAGGTGCAGATCGCGCTGCTCACACAGCGTATCAATGAACTGACCGAGCATTTCAAAGTCCACAAGAAGGACAATAATTCGCGTGTGGGCTTGCTCAAGATGGTCTCGCGTAGACGGAAGCTGCTCGATTATCTGAAGAGGAGCAATATTGACCAATATCACAAGATAATCGAAAAGCTTGGCCTGCGCCGATAGTTTGACGTTTGTGAACGGGCCGCTTCGGGCCCTGACAGAAAATAAGGATCTTCACGAAGATCTGCCGGCGGCTGCTGAACGTGACAGCGAAAACACCGCTCGAGCATGAGAAGATCATCGTCACAGTAATCGCTACAAGGACGAAAGGGCTTCACGGCACAGCCCTTTCGTCTTTGTTTTTTAAGGACATAAGATGAACAAAAAATATTTGAAGGAATCGATCAAGCTCGGAAACAAGGAGTTGGTCGTTGAAACTGGCAAGGTTGCCAAACAGGCCGACGGTTCGGTCGTCATTCGCTACGGAGACACGATGCTGCTGGTGACAGCGGTCAGCGCCCATACGGCGCGCGAAGGTCTCGATTTCTTTCCCCTTACGGTCGAATACCGTGAGGCTTCGTATTCGGCCGGTCGCATCCCGGGCAACTACTTTCGCCGTGAAGGGCGACCTTCCGAGAAGGAGGTGTTGACCTGCCGTCTGATCGACCGTCCGGTTCGCCCGCTGTTCGCGGATGGCTACCGGTACGAAACTCAGA
>CAZSOE010000139.1:0-5955 GCA_964608335.1 uncultured Chloracidobacterium sp. | reverse complement strand
CGAAACAGGCCGCGTCGATATCGAGTTCGGTAAGCTCGTTATCGCGGCGGGAGCTCGTGAGCGTTTTCTTCCGTTCCCCGGCTGGACGCTGCCGGGCGTATTTGGCGCGGGTGGCCTTCAAGCCCTCGTGAAGGGTGGTTTAAGTATTGAGAACAAAAGGGTTATCATCGCCGGCACCGGCCCCCTTCTGCTTGCTGTGGCCGATTATTTGCGATCAAAAGGCGCTCGCGTTCTACTGATTGCCGAACAAACTTCGCCCGCGAAGATCCGGCGTTTTGCCCGCGGCCTTTGGCGCGTCCCCGACAAAATGGTCCAAGCCGCCGCGATGCGCGCACGACTTGTCGGAATTCCCTATCACACGGATTCCTGGGTCGTCGGTTGCTGTGTGAGGTCGCGTGATCCGCGTGCGCTGAGTATTGAGATCGTCCGGCACGGCAAGACTCGGTTGCTCGATTGCGACTACCTTGCGTGCGGCTTCCATCTCGTTCCGAATCTAGAGCTTCCGTCGCTCCTCGGTTGCCGCATTGACGACGGATTTGTCACCGTCGATGAATTTCAGCTTACATCGCGTGAGGGTGTTTATTGCGCGGGCGAACAGACCGGCATCGGCGGCATCGAAGCCTCACTCGTCGAGGGTGAGATCGCCGGCCATGCTGCCGCCGGTAACGACGCAAAGGCTCGAGAACAGTTTCCAAAACGCGCTCGGACGCAGCGATTTGCCAAGGCACTGGACCGAGCGTTTGCGTTGCGCGATGAATTGATGCATCTTGCTGACGAGGAGACAATTCTTTGTCGCTGCGAGGACGTGACCGCCGGCCGCGCGCGCACCTTCGAGAGCTTCCGCGTTGCAAAGCTCCAGACCCGCTGCGGCATGGGCCCGTGTCAGGGGCGCATATGCGGCGCTGCCGGAGAGTTTCTGTTCGGTTGGGAGCGTCCGGACGTGCGACCACCGATATTTCCAGTGAGGGTTGAGAGTTTATGAAAATGGACTGGACCGGCGTGATGCCCGCGATCACGACCTGCTTTGATGAAGATCTAAAGGTCGACCACGACTTTACGGCGCGACACGTCGCGTGGCTTGTCGATAACGGCTGCACCGGAATTGTCACGAATGGAAGCCTGGGCGAGGGCGGCGCTCTCTCGCTTGACGAAAAGAAAGCCCTCTGGAAGACGGTGATCGAGTCAGTCGGCTCGCGTGTGCCAGTTGTCGCTGCGATCGCTTCGATGACGACCGCCGATGCGATTGCCCAGGCGAAGGCCGCCGAAGCCGCGGGGTGTTCCGGCCTCATGGTCCTGCCGCCCTATGTTTATCGCGGCGACTGGCGCGAGATGAAGCACCACGTCAGGTCGATCATCGGTGCAACCCCTTTGTCATCTATGCTTTACAACAATCCGGTTGCATACGGAACCGACTTCCTCCCCGAACAGATCGCTGAGCTTGCAGACGAATTGCCGAACCTTCACGCCGTCAAGGAATCGTCGACTGATGTGCGCCGCGTCACCGCGATCCGCGCCGTGTGCGGCGGCCGGCTCCGCATTTTTGTCGGTGTTGACGACTGCATTGTTGAAGGCATCGACGCCGGGGCCGTCGGTTGGATCGCCGGTCTCGTTAACGCGTTTCCAAAGGAGTCGGTGGACCTGTTCAACTACGCAACGAACGGTGAGGGCGAGAAAGAGCGTGAGCTCTACGAGTGGTTCCTGCCTCTGTTGCGCTTGGACACTGTTCCAAAATTCGTCCAGCTCATCAAACTTGTCCAGGAAAAAGTCGGCATGGGAAGCGCGCGGGTCCGGCCACCACGAATGGAACTCACCGGCGCAGAACTCGACGAGACCCTCGCCATCATCAATAGGGCTCTAGATGCCAGGCACGCCGTGTCCGTAGCCCGACCGTGAGGGAGGGCGCCGCTGAAATAGAATCAAAGTGGAATTAACTGGAAAATCCATCATCGGTTTCCTCCGCGGAGGCGCGACGCAAGACACCTTCCGAGCCTTCGACCCGACCACAGGCCTCGAGATCGAGCCGGCATTTCACGCCGCTACACTCGACGAGCTCAACCGCGCTGTCCAGCTTGCGGACGATGCGCGTTTGAAATATGGATATCTTCCTCAGGGAACCCGAGCAACGTTTCTAAGGGCGATCGCCGACAACATCGAAGCTTTCGGCGACACCTTGATCGAACGCGCATCGCTCGAGACGGCTCTTCCTAATGCGAGGTTTGTCGGCGAACGCGCACGCACCTGCGGACAACTAAGAATGTTCGCTGATCTGCTCGACGAAGGTTCGTGGGTCGATGCCCGGATAGACCACGCGATCCCCGACCGCAAGCCTCTCCCGAAACCCGACGTCCGCTCGATGCTGAAACCGCTCGGCCCGGTCGCCGTTTTTTGCGCAAGCAACTTCCCTCTGGCCTATTCGGTCGCGGGCGGCGACACTGCATCGGCGCTCGCCGCCGGCTGTCCGGTCATCGTCAACGCACACACCGCGCATCCAGGTACGGCCGAGCTGGTGGGCACCGCTCTGATGACGGCCGCAAAAGCAACGGGAATGCCCGAGGGCGTCTTTAGTCTTCTGTTTTCAAGTGGTTACGAGATCGGGCAAGCTCTCGTGAAACATCCGGCTATCAAGGCCGTGGGCTTCACGGGTTCCCGAAAGGGCGGCCGCGCGCTGATGGACATCGCCGCGGCACGGCCCGAACCAATCCCGGTTTATGCCGAGATGAGTTCGGTCAACCCGACCTTTATTCTGCCAAGCGCGGTCAAAGAACGCGGCGACGCGATCGTCGCGGGCCTGCATGCGTCGGTAACCGGCGGCGTCGGACAGTTCTGCACAAAGCCCGGATTGGTTTTCCTGCCCAGCGATGAAAGCTCCAATGTTTTTGTTAACAAGATGCGCGGCTTGATGACCGCGACCGAACCCGCGCCGCTGCTGACCGGCGGGATAAAGAAAAGTTACGAACAGAGCAGTGAACGTCGCGAACGCGAAGTTGAAGTTGCTGCGGCAAATAACAAGAGCGGCCTTGCGGGTTTCTTCGTCAATCCATCTATTTTCGAAACATCGGCCGAAACATTTCTCGACACTCCCGAACTCAACGAAGAGATCTTCGGTCCGACCACGCTGCTCATTCGCGCGCAGGAACACGGAGAATTACTTAATATCGCCCGTTCGCTCGAAGGCCAACTGACCGCGTCTATCCACGGCACCGAAGACGACCTGAAACAGTATGCCGATCTCGTCGCCATACTCGAAACCAAGGTCGGCCGGCTGATCTTCAACGGCTTTTCGACCGGCGTCGAGGTGTGTCCGTCAATGGTCCACGGCGGTCCGTATCCCGCAACGTCGGACGGCCGCTCGACCGCCGTCGGCTCGCATGCGATCCGCCGCTTTTCACGTTTTGTCTGCTATCAGAATTTTCCGGATGCTGCTTTGCCGGATCAGTTAAAGAAAGAGAATCCGCTCCGCATCACGCGTATGATCGACGGGATCGTAAAGAACAGATAACAGCTATTAGCTGATAGCTTTCAGCTGTCCTTTAATAAACTCGTTACTTCGCAAAAACCTGCGACATATCAGCAAACGCTTTGAATTCCAAGGCGTTCCCGCTTGGATCCAGGAAGAACATAGTGGCCTGTTCGCCCACTTCGCCCTTGAACCTGATCTTCGGTTCGATGATGAAGTCGACACCTTTCGACCTGAGTTTGTCGGCAAGGGCGTGCCATTCAGCCATCGACAAGATGATCCCGAAGTGCGGTACTGGAACATGGTCAGCATCGACCCGATTCCGCATACTTATCCCCGCGGTATCCGGCGACAAGTGCGCGACTATCTGATGACCGAACAGATTGAAATCAACCCACTTATCGGAGCTCCGCGCTTCCTCGCATTCCAATACACCGCCGTAAAACTCCCGCGCTGCGCCAAGATCGTGAACGGGAAAAGCCAAATGGAAAGGATTCATAAGGGTTTTTGCCACTAATGAACACGAATCAAACGAATTGTTTTGATTCGTGCGATTCGTGTTCATTTGTCGCTAGGGTTTTTTGCGATCTGCCGAATCGCGCCAAGATGATACGCCGAATGCGCGATCATTCCCATCGCCATTCCGACCTGCATGCCGGTCCACGGACGGTTTTCGGCAAGGCACTTAAGCGAATTTTCGTAGGCTTTCCTCACCGACGCGCGCAGAGCATCCCATTCCGCGTCGTTCACGGTCTCGATCAGCCAACTGTCTTCCCAATTTACGGGTTCTGTCCGACCGTTGATGTATTCGCAGAGGCGGTCCAGGTAGAATTTGGCGTGCTCGGTCTGGGCAGCGATAGTCGTCCCGCGAAATTCCTTTGAGGCGGCGTCGGCCGAGGTGGCGTCGAGCGTCGAAAAGAATCCGGTACCGCGGTCGAGATACGCGCTCGGCTGGCCTTCGGGCGAACCTTCAAACGTCTCGCGCAGCAGGTAGGCCGCGGCTTCGACGAACTGCTTGTGCGAAATGGCGTTAATCTCGTCGCCCATCTATGCTAACCTCGCATCGGGAAAATGCTCGAAACGGTTGAAAACTTCGTGGCCGCGCTTGGCGAAAGCCTTGCCGCGGGCACGTTCGTCAAACTGACTTTAGGCAATTATAAGGGCGGTGACGAGCATCTGCAAAAGATCAACGCCCGGCTTATCAAGACCAAGAAAGGCACGCGCCTCTTTTTTCTTTATCGCAGCGACACGCGCGATACGGCCAAGAACTACGAGCCGGGCGAAGGCGTTGAACTCATCGGCAACCTGCTCGGCACGGACTTCTTTAGCGGCCATCTTTTTACGACCGAGCACGACTACCAACTCGACATCGGACGCAAAGGCCGCTCGCGCCTCAATGTTGCAAAGCCGACGTTCAAAAGTGCCGCTCCTCAGCCACACGACAGACAAAAGCGCGCGCTTGTCGATCCCGACGCCTTTTACCTAAAGGCGCTCGGCATCACCGACGATACAGGTCGTGTTCGGGACCGCCAGCAGGACAAGTGGCGGCAGATAAACAAGTTCGTCGAGATACTCGCCTCGCTGGTCGATAAGTCGGACCTGAAGGACCGACGGCAGCTTCGCATCGTCGATATGGGCTCGGGCAAGGGTTACCTGACCTTCGCCGCGTTCGATCATTTTGTACACGCGCGCGGTCTCGAAGTGCGCATGACGGGAGTAGATACGCGAAGCGAGCTTGTCGGCCTTTGCAACGACATCGCAGAGGCGTCCGGCTTTGATGGCTTGAAATTCGAGGTTGGCAATATCGCCCAGCACGACGCGGCCGACGTCGACATCCTCATCGCACTCCACGCCTGCGACACTGCTACGGACGACGCGATCTATAAAGGTATCGCGGCCAACGCAGGACTGATCATAGTCGCGCCGTGCTGTCACAAAGAGGTCCGCCCGCAGATCGAGCCGCCCGAGATGCTTCGCGACGTGCTGAAACACGGCGTAATGCTCGAGCGCGTCGCCGAAACCCTGACCGACGGCCTTCGCGCGCTCTTGATCGAGAGGAGCGGCTTCGCGGTCAAGATGCTCGAGTTTGTGCCGGTCGAGCATACGCCGAAGAACAATATGATAGTCGGGACCCGCCTCGCCCGGTCGGACGATCTGGCCCGTATCATTATGCAAATACAGGACTTAAAGGATCGGTTCGGCATTCGGCATCAGCGGCTCGACGCCCTTTTGTTTGACCGCGAGCAGGGGTTCGGACTATAATTTTAGATTCGCCTATTTGCGGCGAAGGTGACCAATATGAAACAGGAAATCCATCCGAAATACGATGAGATCGCCGTGACATGCGCGTGCGGCCACAGCTTCAAGACGCGATCGACGCTCGGCCAGGAGCTGCACATCGAGATATGCTCGGAGTGCCACCCGTTTTTCACCGGCAAGCAGAAGCTCGTCGATACGGCGGGACGTGTTGACCGCTTTAACAAGCGATATCAGCGTGG
>CAZSOE010000138.1:0-5960 GCA_964608335.1 uncultured Chloracidobacterium sp. | reverse complement strand
GTAAACCGCGTCAAAAACCTCAGCGACTTGCTTTTGCACCTTTGTTTGGACCGTAAATTTTAGTTCCATATCTTTGCCTCCGTTGATGAATGCGCGCGAGTATATGTTATAATCTTATAACATGTCAAGAGCGAGATCTCATGATCGGGTTTTTAAGGCATTGGCCGACTCACGAAGGCGAAGGATCCTGGATCTGTTAAAGGACGAGCCCAAAACCACCGGCGAGATCTGCTCACGGTTCAGAAGTCTCGATCGCTGTACCGTTATGCAGCATCTCGGTGTACTCGAGAAGGCCGGCCTGGTGATCGTAAAGAAGGAAGGGAAATATCGTTGGAACTATCTAGACGTTGTGCCGATCCGTGAGATCTATGATCGCTGGATCAACCAATACGCATCGCCATCGGCAGGGCTTCTGGCAAACCTCCGGAAGGACCTCGAAAAGTAACGAGCCCGGCCGCGAAAGCCGGCCGAGCTCGAAAAAAGCACGCGGAACACCTAACGACCTAGATCGGTATCTTCAACTCCTGTCCCGGGTATATCTTGTCCGGATGATTCAGTATGTCTCGGTTCGCGTCCCAGATCGATTTCCACGGAATACCGTATTGCTTGCCGATCTTGGTCAGGTTATCGCCCGACTCGACGGTGTAGGTGTGGCCTCCTCCGCCGGCCGCGTCGGCAAGCCCGATGTTGAGGATCAGATCGCCCGAGCGGAATTCCGGGTCGAGGCGTTCGTATTCGTCCCACAGCTGTTGCTTTGCCTCCGCGCTGGGTGCGGTGCCGGTAACGACAAGTGTTCCGCCGTCGCCCTCCGACAATTCGTAGGTCGTGCCGTTCTGGTTCGCCAGCTCAAGAAGCGATTGATATTTTTCCTGTGACATTGTTATTCCTCCTCGCCCCTCAGGCGCCTTTCTTTAGCTGATTGTCGATCCCAGTGATACCGGACTGCTGGATGACCTGGATACACGTCGCGTACTTCGCGCCGGGAACTTCGCCGGTAACCGTCACTTTGCCGTTCACGACCATGACCGAAGCTCCCGTGCAGCCCGCCTTCTTAAGGTCCTCCGTTATCTTTCCGGTCAATGCCGGGTCCGCCGCGGCCGGCGTCGCTGTTGGCAGCGGTTTGGTCTTGAGGCCGGCGACGTCGACGCTCTTGATGCCTTCGACGGCCTTCGCCGAGGCTTCTGCCTTGCTCTTGACCGTGACATCGGCGACTTCGCCGCTCAAGGTCGCAACGCCGTCCTTCACTGCGACGGTCACACCCGTCACCCTGTCAGCCGTTAGCTTGTCCTGAACGGCCTTTTGCAGATCTGCATCGCTCTTGCCGCATGCGCTCAGAAAAAGCGCGAAGGCCAAGGTAAATAGTGTTATGAATTTTATTTTCATTGTTCCTCCACTCGATGATTTATTTCTGTGCCTTTTTTTTCTTGGCTTCTAGCAATTTCTTCCCCATCCACTGAATGCAATCCTTGTAAGCTTGTTCGGATGCCTCATCCTTGAAAGTCATCGATCCACCGTCGGGCTTAAGCTGGTACGTTGCCTCGCTTTGATTCGCACAGGGGTCCGAACTCTGCGTTGGCTGTGTGTCTTGTGCGAGCTGGGCGCTTGGGGGTGGATTCATGAGCGAGCGCCTCACGGTGCATTGATTAACAACCGCCTTTATACCACTTATGTCGGCGATCGCGGACTGCATATTAGCGGATTCAAGCTCGTCGAAAACGTCACCCGTCAATACTGCGACGCCCTCCTTCACAACCACGCTCACGCCTGTCAACTTATCAGCCGCAAGCCTATCCTCGGCTGCCTTTTGGAGATCTGCATCGCTCTTACCGCATGCGCTCAGGAATAGGGTTGCGGCAAGAGTGAATAACGTTATGAACTTGATCGTCATTTTTCCTCCGTTCCTTATCGAAAAATTCCGTATAAACCTTACGAAACGTTCGCGAGAGCGGGTTTACTCGTTCTCGGGCAAACATCGGCCCGAGATCCAGACAAGAAAGCCGGAAGCGTTAAGTGCTATTAGTATTGAATGAACCGCGGGCGGATGGCAACCGACTGCAAAGGATTTACCCGAAGACCTGGTCGACGATCTTCTTGGCCACATCGAACGACGTAAAATCGGGCCTGACAATGAAGTGCCAGTCTGCGAGGCAATAGACCTTCTGCCGCTCGTCAAACAGCGTGCGGGCCGCCGTTTTGTCGCGCGCGAGCGGCCGGTCCTTTCTCGAACGGCTAATGTTGAGCCAGCATTGGTCGAATGTCGCTTCGAGCCAAACGGTCGTGAATCCGCGCTCTTTGAGCATCTCGCGATTCTTTGCGACCGTCCACGTGCCGCCGCCGAGGCTGACGATGTTCGCCGTGCTTTCAGCGAGCAGGCGGGCGAGGTTCTCGGACTCGATGCGGCGATAATCGTCCAGGCCTTCGACGTCTATTATCGAGGAAATGGTTCGTTCCTCGTTCTTCTCGATGTAGTTATCGAGGTCGATGCGCTCGCACTTTAGAATGTGCGCGAGGTGACGCGACACGCTCGATTTGCCGACGCCCATAAAACCCGTCAGGGCGACACGAATGTCTCTTCTCCTCTTGCTCATCGCCGCGCGGCCCTCAGCTCGTCAAAGAAACGCGGGAACGACACCGCCGCGCAGTGCGGATCGTCCAGTTCAGTTTCGCCGTCAGCCAGCAGCCCGGCGATCGCGAAAGCCATTGCAATTCGATGATCGCCATGCGTGGTGATCAGCGCCCCGCGCAGCTCTGACCGTTCGACACGAAAACCATCGTCGAACTCTGAAATGGATGCGCCCATTCGGGTAAGATTCTCCGCGATCGCCGCAATGCGGTCGGATTCCTTCACCCTCAGTTCGTGTGCATCGCGAACTTCGAGCCCGCGGTCAAGCTGCGTCCCGAGCACCGCGAGTATCGGGATCTCATCGATCAGAGCCGCGGTCCGTTTTCCCTTGATCTCGATCGGAGCGTGCTGCGACAGACCGCCACGGACCGTGATTGTCGACACCGGCTCGTTGCTCCCTTCGCTTTTGTCGGACATCTCGATAGCGGCACCGGCGTCTGTCAGAACCCCACAAATCACTGACCGCAAAGGGTTTATGCCGACATTAGCGAGTTTTATGTCCGATCCCGGCAAACAGGCAGCCGCAACCATAAGGAATGCCGCCGCCGATATGTCGGCCGGAACCGTTATGTCCCGGGCCGTGAGCACGCTATCACCCGACACGCTGACCGCGGATCGATCGTTCGCATTCGCGGTCCGGACCTCGATACCGAACCATCGCAGCATCCGTTCGGTGTGGTCTCGGGTCGGGGCCGCTTCGATCACCGTGGTCGTCCCTTCGGCGTTAAGGGCGGCGAGCAGGACACACGATTTTATCTGTGCCGACGCGACCGGCGTGCGATATTCGATCGCATTGAGACGGCTGCGCCCATGGATCGTCAGCGGCGCGCGCTCGTTCACCGAGTCAACGACGATGCCCATTTGTTCAAGCGGTTCGATGATACGGCGCATCGGACGTGCCGACAGGGAAGCGTCGCCGGTGAGCACCGAATCGAACGGCTGGCCGGCGAGAATTCCGGCGATCAGCCGCATGGTCGTCCCGCTGTTGCCGCAATCGAGCGGGCGCGCCGGTGGACGAAGACCCTGCTTTCCGACACCGTGAACAACGATCCGGCCTTCCTGATGTTCGATCGCGACCCCGAGCGCTCTGAGGCACTCCAGCGTCGCACGACAATCTTCGCCGTCGGCGTAACCCGTTATCCGCGTTTCTCCCTCGGCGATCGCGGCCAGCATTGCCGAACGGTGTGAAATGGATTTGTCGCCCGGCAGAGCGATCTCGCCCGCCAGTGCACTTGCCCGCCTTATCTTCACAGTCAACATCTTAGCGGACGCCGCTGCGGTTGTCTTGACAGCCCCGGCAAGAAACGGCTAACGTATCAAAACGCAAGAATCGTGTTGGAACGTCGTGAAATAACGCTTGCCAGCCGCATCGAATCGGTTGACGAAGCCGCTATGGCGGCCGACGACTTCGCAAAAAGCCGCGGTCTCGATGCCGATTTTGTCTCGGCGATCGATCTCGCTATCCGGGAATCGGTGGCCAATGCGGTGAAACATGGCAACAAGTTCGACGATACAAAAAGTGTCGAGGTGACGCTTGCAGACGGTCCTGAGGGCTTTGAGATCGTGGTCCGCGATTTTGGCACCGGGTTTTCCGTTGATGATGTTCCGGACCCGACGAACCCCGACAACCTTTTGAAGACCAACGGCCGCGGCATCCTGTTCATGCGGTCCTTCATGGACGAGGTCGAGTGGTCGCATCCGGAGGACGGCGGGCTTAGCGTCAAGATGCGCAAGGTCAAGAAATAAGCCGTCGTATGCGATTTTGCCTTTTGCGGTTTTTCGCTTTTGCGGCCTTTTTAGTCTAGAATTGCTTTTCGCTATCAAATCAACCAAACGAGGAGACCAAAATGTCTGATATCACTATTTCTGAACGCCAGGCGGGCGATGTTACGATCCTTGACCTTCAGGGCAAGGTGACCATCGGCGAGGGTAGCGTCGCGCTTCGCAGCGCGATCCGCCGGCTGCTCGGCGAGGGCAAGAACAAGATACTGCTCAACCTCGCGGGCGTCGGTTACATCGATTCGAGCGGTATCGGCGAGCTTGTATCGAGTTTTACGGCCGTCAAGAAAGAGGGCGGGCACCTCAAGCTCCTCAGCCTTACGCAGAAGATCCAGGACCTTCTGGCGATAACCAAGCTCCTGACCGTTTTCGATTCGTACGACGACGAGGGCTCGGCGCTCAGCAGCTTTAACTAGTCCTTAGGGTGGTTTATATCAAAGGGATAAAGGGATGAGGTAACTTCCTTTGTCCCTTTTTTGTGTCGAACCGATGCATCTATTGCCCGTCGCCTTTCATCTTTCAAGAGTGAGTTTTGCCCACCGGATGACCAGGGTTTTTCCTCTTATTTTGATATTACTGTTTGCCGCGAACGCGTGGGCCCAGCCCGCGTCGGCGGTAATGGACCTTTCGAATTACGGTGTCCGCATCGAACCGGACAAGCGCCTCGTTCTTGTGCTCGCGACGCTCGAGATGGCCCGCGGTACGGGAGCCGACGGAAAGGAAATAAAACTCATCAATACGCCGCTCTCCGAGCAAGGTGCAAAATTCCGCGACCAGCTTGCGGCCGAGCACGCCGGTTTGAACGAGGACCTTCGCCGACGCATATCCGTTTTTGTCACGCAGTACAAAAAGCGTAATCCGTCGGCGACCGACGCCCAGATCGTCGCCCCTTTCATTTCGATGGCCTACGCTCTGTCGCCGGCGCCTGAACTGGCCGACCCCGCCATCACGAGCGACCTTCCGGGCAACCTGCTCGACGTACTCGATTTTGCGCCGCTGGTGCGCGAATTCTATCGCCGCTCAGGGATCTCGGCCCGGCTTGACGAGCACTTGAAGGACTATCGTGCCGAAGCTGACGGCATTCTACGGGCGTCGGCGCGCGAGATGGTGAGCGATGTGCTTGCGTATCTGCATACGCGTCCGAGGGTTGCGATCGTCGAACGCGTAAAGATCGAGGCGCCTAAATCGAAATCAGGCTCGACCGCGCTTCAAAAGACCGAACTTCGCTCGCACGAACGCGGGTTTGTCCTGGTGCCCGAAAAGCTTGTGCCAAAGGGCGACGTGGTCTTTCTGAATATTCGTGACGATTATTTTGCGATCGTCCCGCCTGACACCGACCTTAACGTCTCGGACGCGCGGCGAGCCTTTCTTCGTTTTGTCGTCGATCCGCTGGTATTTGATAACGTGAAAGACGCGACCGAGATCCGCGACTGGGCCCGCCCGCTCCTCGCGGAAAAGCGAAAGTCGGACGCGACTGTGTCACCCGATGTCGTTCTGGCGATATCGCGTTCGCTCGTCGCGGCGATCGATATCCGGCAGAACGAATATGCTCGAGTCC
>CAZSOE010000137.1:0-5977 GCA_964608335.1 uncultured Chloracidobacterium sp. | reverse complement strand
CGACGTCCTCAACAAGATCATCGAGGGCCGGCTCAACAAGTTCTACGAAGAGAACGTCCTCGTCGATCAGCCGTTCGTTAAAGATCCGGCCAAGACGGTCGGCGAGCTGGTCACGGAAAAGATAGCTTCGATCAAAGAGAATATCGCGATACGCCGCTTCGCCCGCTTCAAAATGGGTGAAGGCCTTGAGAAGAAGGCAGACGACTTCGCCGCCGAGGTCGCCTCGATGATAGCGTAGCGATCAAGTTCATCGGGTTTATAGAGTTCGTAGAGTTTGTGGAGTTCATGGAGTTTGTCGAGGTCGGAATGCGTCCGGCACTCTATAAACTCTACGAACTCGATAACTCAGTAATCCATGCCACAGCCCGTATTCAAACGAATACTCCTCAAACTCTCTGGCGAGGCCCTGATGGGCGACCAGAATTACGGCATAGACACCAAGGTTGCGGAGAGTGTGGCGCGGGAGCTCCGGCTCGTTCACGAACTGGACGTCGAGATCGCTGTGGTCGTCGGCGGAGGCAACATATTCCGCGGCGTGTCGGAATCGGCGGGTAATATGGACCGCGCCGCAGCCGACTATATCGGGATGCTTGCCACGGTCATGAATGCGGTCGTCCTTCAGGACGCACTCGAGCAACAGGACGTTTACACCCGCGTGATGTCGGCGATCGATATCCCGCAGCTCGCCGAACCCTTTATCCGTCGCCGTGCCGTCCGTCACCTCGAGAAAAAACGTATCGTTATCTTTGCCGCCGGGACCGGCAATCCTTATTTCACGACCGATTCGGCTGCCGCCCTCAGGGCGCTTGAGATCGAAGCTGACCTCTTGCTTAAAGGCACTCGCGTCGACGGTGTGTATTCGGCGGATCCGATGAAGGACAAGTCGGCGGAGAGGTTCGACAAGATCACCTTCCAGGAAGTGCTCGAGAAGCATCTGAAGGTGATGGACGCGTCGGCGATCTCGCTTTGTCGCGACAACGATCTGCCGATCATGGTGTTCAATATGCAGACGAGCGGAAACATCGCTAAGGCAGTGCGCGGCGACACCTCGATCGGGACATTGGTAACCAATTAGTGAGCGGTAAGCTGTGAGCAGTGAGCAGCTTATTTGTTTCACTGCCCGCGGCCTACTGCTCACCGCTAACCGACTATATGAGCGTTCAGGATGTCATCAAAGATACCGAGCCGAAGATGGCTTCGGTCGTTGAGGATTTTAAGCGAAAGTTAGGAAACGTCCGGACGGGGCGCGCCAGTGTCGGGCTGTTGGACGCGGTGCACGTCGATTATTACGGCACATCGACGCCGCTGAACCAGATGGCGTCGGTCGCGGTACCCGAACCGCAGCTGATCACGGTGCAGCCGTGGGACATTTCACAGCTCGCGGCGGTCGAAAAGGCTATCATCGCGGCCAACCTCGGCATCAACCCTTCGAACGACGGCAAGATCATTCGGCTTCCCGTGCCGCCGCTCAATGAGGAACGGCGTAAACAGCTCGCCAAACAGATCCACGAGATCGCCGAGGACCATCGGGTCGCGATCCGGAACGTGCGTCATCACGCAAACGACACGCTGAAGAAGCTGTTCAAGGACAAGGCGATCTCCGAAGATGACGAACGCGGCGGCCTCGACGACATCCAAAAACTGACCAACACCTACATTTCAAAGATCGACGAGCTCGGGAAGAACAAGGAACACGAAGTAATGAACGTCTGACCTGACGTGACGCAATGTGGTTTTCACGGCCCGTGTTGTGTGGACAGCACGGGCCTCTTGGCGCATGCGACCACCTTCTTCCGAAGCGCCATTTGGAGTATATTGGTCACAGGATCGGCTCCCCGCAAAGTATGAAACCACTTTCGCGCTTCTTTGTTTGCCTCGTCCTGATATCGGCTCTTCTTTCGAATGCGCTTCCCTGCGGCCCGGGCTATATCAGCCCGCTTTTCGATACGACATCGGCTCCTGAAGCTCCCTACACCGATTTTGCGGCCGGCCGGCTTGGGATCGTAAAGCCGAAATTCCACCGTTCGGTCTTGCTGGCAGCATATCGGTGGATCGCCGGCGGCGGTCTGACGCCACCTGAGCAGCAGGCGATCGTCGAGGTCTGGCGGGCCGAGATCGATAACCACGATCAACCGGACGACACTATCGATGAGGCGGTCAAGGCCTGGGTCGCACGGCGGGCGGAGGTTGTCGGCGAAGATAAGCCGACGCCTGAGATCTATGTTGAACGCACCTACGGCGGCTACGACTTTTTCCCGAACTGCACAAAGATCGCGTTCGAGACCGCGACCGAGTCGCTGGGCGACCGGATGAGTTTGCACGGCCGCGAGGACATGAACGTTGCGAACTGGCTCGCGGGTCAGGACCAGGTATTCGCAAACTGCGCCAGCGGCAAACGCACGCCGGACGACGCTCCGCCGGGTGCTCCGGCGTGGCTCGTCAAAGACCGCGCGTATCAAAGGGCCGCGGCCGAGTTCTATTCGATGGATCATGACGCGGCGAAGAAGCATTTTGCGGAGATAGCCGACGACATCGATTCGCCGTGGGCCGAGACGGCCGGGTATATGGTCGGACGAACGCTGGTCCGCCAGGCCAGTTTGTCAAAGGACAAAAAAAAGAGCGGTGACCTTTACGTCGAAGCCGAGGAGATCCTCGAAAAGTACGCCGCTCGTGGGGGTAAGTTCAGCCCCTCGTCAGAGCGGCTGCTTGGCCTCATCAAATACCGAACAAAACCACGCGAGCGCGTATCGGAACTAGCAAAGCTGCTGACGCCGTCCGGCGGAAACGATAACTTCCGGCAGGACGTGATCGATTACACTTGGCTGTTGGACAAATTCGAATTGGAAATCCTTAGCGCCGAGGAAAAGCGTAAACGCGACCTCAAAGAAGCCGAAGACCGAAAGAATCTACCGCCTTGTGCGGCCGGAATGTCAATTAACGTTCTTTGTCAAGGTGAAAGAATCACGAATTCTGTCACCAATACGATAACGACATCGAACGCAACCATTACGAACAAGCCTGCGACAAATGCCGCGAACGCTGCTGTGCGTGCCATCATCGAGGCCGCAATCGCGACGAACGCCGCGGTACCAAGCGCTAAAAAGAATGATGACGACGCAACCATCTATCTGACAAGTGAAGATTACTCGAAGACTTGGATGGTGCACATAGACCGAAATGCTACCGATGCTGAGGCACTGGCCGAGGCGGAGAAGGTTGTCGGCGGGCCGCTCAGCGAGGAATTGAAGAAGCGCGTGCTCGAGGGGCGGAAGGCTGCCTATGTAGGGCGATTTAGTGAGGGGCAGCAGAGCGGTTATGAGGGCGGTTATTGGGGCGACGAGAAGTTGACGCCGTCCCTGCTGCCGGCGTTCCTCAAGCAGGACGAGCTGACCGAATGGCTGTTTCTCTATCAGACGCCGGGGGCCGAGGCGTATCTGCATTCGCTGAACAAGTTTAAGCAGGGGAACTCCGAGCTATGGCTTATGACCGCGCTCTCGAAGGCCGACCATAGCTCGACCCAGCTCGCCCAGCTTATCGAGGCCGGGCGCCGGGCCAACAGCGCGTCGCCGGCATATACGACGATCGCGTATCACACGGCGCGGATCCTGCTCGAGCTGAACCGCACGGCCGAGGCAAAGAAGCTGATCGACGACATTCTCGCGCGAGGCGACCAGATGCCGATATCGGCGCGAAATTCGTTCCTAACGATGCGCGTCTCGTTGGCCGACACGATGGACGATTTTATCCGGCTCTCGCTGAAACGGCCGTTTGCGTTCGACTTCGCCGGCGATGTTGGCACGATCGACCAGATAATCGCCGAGCAAAAGACCTATTACGACCCCGAGTACAACAAGGACGGACGCGCGGCGTTCGAGGCCGAGGTCGACGAGCGTTACAAGGTCGAGCGCGAATGGCAGGGGCGCGAGATGTTCGACGAGCATACGATCGACCTTTTTAATCAGGTGTTCCCGACCTCAGTGCTGGTAGAGGTGATGCGGTCAAAGGCGCTGCCCGACCATATGCGCGAGCGGTTCGCACTGGCGATCTGGACGCGTGCATTTCTGCTCGACGATTTTGCAACGCTGATGAAGATCACGCCCGAGCTTTCGAAATACCGGCCCGACCTCGCCCCGGGACTCGAAAAACTCGC
This sequence comes from uncultured Chloracidobacterium sp., assembly GCA_964608335.1. Taxonomy (GTDB): domain Bacteria; phylum Acidobacteriota; class Blastocatellia; order Pyrinomonadales; family Pyrinomonadaceae; genus OLB17. Next base: position 1,827 of record CAZSOE010000137.1, on the reverse strand, counting down.
GGCCGCCAAAACACAGGGTGCGCTCGACCACGCGACGCTCTACTTCGTGCTAAAGAACCCGGTCCTGAGCCCTTTCGTCGAGGACGGGATGGGCAAGACCGACAACACGCAGGAGCAGTGGGACATGAACGACTGGTGGTGCGAGCCGTACGATACTGTCTGGAACGACGAGACGAACGAGAGCGTGCCACGCGCCGTACCGCGTAGGCCGGCGTTCCTGACCCTTCAACAGAGCCAGATGGCACAGACCGAGCGCAACCGGTTAAAAAAGATCGGCGACGCGCCTAAGCACCTTGGCCAGAATGTGATCGACTGGGCGCGGCGTTACCCGACCGACCGCCGCGTGCCCGAGGCGCTTTACATAATGATCGAGGCGAATGGTTGGACTAAATACGGCTGCGGCAATAACGAAGAGCTCCGTGACGAAATGACCGCGATCCTCAAACGCCGATATCCCAAGAGCGAGTGGACGGCAAAGCTCGCCGAGGAAGAAAGCGAGGATAAATAGCCAAAACGTGCGAAGCACGCGACTATAAAGATAGCTACAGGTGGAGCAAAAGGTGAAACCTGCAGCGACAACAGATGACGCTGCTACTTGTTCGAGTTGCCCGTCTCGGCCATAGCCTTCTCGAGTTCCCGCTTAAAGTCACCGCAATCCTTGGCCATCTTCGCCTTGTCGGTCTTGTTTTCTTCGAGGCTGGTGCGAATTCCCTCTTTGACCTTGTTAGCGACGAGCGATTTGGTCGCTTTTATAGGCCAGCTATCCTCTGGATCGTTCATGTAGGCCTGCAGCATATCCATCACCTCGTCGCACTCGGGGATCCCGATCTTTTCTTCGCCAAGCGCGGTGTCGACCGCTTTGTCGGTCAGCGTCTTGTTCGCCGCTGTGTTGGCCGAGGGGCTGTTCCCCGACGAAGTCTTTTTCTCGGCAAACGGGTTCAGCCCACATCCCAGACCCATGAACACAAGGGCACCCAACACCAGGATCATTGTTGAAAGGTTTTTCATATATCTCATATAACACAGTTCCTGGTTTGGAACCCACGGCTCCAATCATTTGGCCGCTACGCGGTCGAAGCCCTAAGCCTTTTCGAGCTTCGCATACTTTTCAACGAGCTTCTTTTGGCCAAAGCCTGGGAAGCTGACGGTGAGCTTGGCGTTGTCGCCGGTGCCTTCGCGCCGCAGGACCAGGCCGCGGCCGTATTTTTCGTGGCGCACGTGAGTGCCAGGCAGGAACCCAGATTGTGGATCGCGGATCGCGGATTGCGGATTCCTTGAGGCGGCGGCCTTCAGGCGGTCGTAGGCGGATTCTGCTCGCCGAGACTGCCCGCCCGCTGACGTACGCGGTTCTGACCGAGGCGGCTGTGATCGCTGTTTGAAGAACTCGTTGACGGCATCAGCGGTGTCGTAGGTTTTGCCGGTGTAGGTCGTTCTGGGCTTTGCCGGCATTGCGGTTTCGCCTCGGAGCGCGGAGGCGGCGGCTTTTGACGATGCAACGCCCGAGCTGCGGGCATATGATAGCCACGAGCCGGCGGGCGAAAGGTCGTCGATCAGCTCGAGCGGCATTTCGTTGAGGAACTGCGACGGTTCGGCCGCGAATTCGGCGCCAAAACTGCGGCGCTGCATCGCGTGCGTCAGGTAAAGCACCTTCTCGGCGCGCGTGATCGCAACGTAGGCGAGGCGGCGTTCTTCCTCGAGCTCCTTGTCCTCGCCGAGGGAGCGCGAATGCGGGAAGATGCCGTCTTCGAGGCCGTCACGGAACACTACGCCGAACTCGAGCCCTGTTGCCATGTGTACGGTCGTCAGCGGCTCCTGGGCCGAGCTGTC
>CAZSOE010000136.1:0-5982 GCA_964608335.1 uncultured Chloracidobacterium sp. | reverse complement strand
ACTAAACAAAGGATACTAGAAAAGCGTGGGTTTGTCAAGTATATAATTCCCAAACTTCTTTCTAAAACCAACTATTTCAATATTTAGCGCGCGCTGTGTAAGGGAACGGATTAAATTTACCCTCACTCAATCAACCACTAATTCGTCATGTGCGAACAGCACGTTATCGGGAAGCATCCGGGCGTCGCGTTCGTAGAGAATGTCGTGGTTCAGGTGCGTCAGAAATGCCCGTTTTGGCCTGAGATCCTCGAGGATCGCGAGGGCTTCCTCTAAACACAGATGCGTGGAGTGCGGTTTGATCCGTACGCAGTCAAGCACAAGGGCATCGAGGCCGCGAAGACCGTCCATAGAGTCGGGCGGGATGGTCTTCAGGTCGGTGGCGTACGCGAAATCGTTGAAACGATATGCGATCACCGGCAGTTCACCGTGGATCACCTCGAGTGGCGTGATCTCAAGGTCTTCGCCGATCATGAAAGGCGCGTTGTGGTGAACGGTATGCGGCACGAGCTTTGGCAAGCCGCCGCCAAAATGTGTCGGATTGAAAATGTACTGAAAAATGCGGCGAAGATCGACCCAGGCCGGTTCGTTCGCATAAACGCCCATCGCACCGTAACGAAAGTTCAGCGGCCGGATGTCGTCAAGTCCGAAAACATGATCGACGTGGCAGTGCGTGATCAATATCGCATCAAGATGACGGATCCCCGCTCGTAAAGCCTGCTGACGAAAATCGGACGACGTATCGACCAATATCTTCTTATCGCGATGCTCGATCAGCACCGAAGCCCTCAGTCGCTTGTCCCTCGGATCGTCGGAGATGCAGGTCTCACAGTCGCACGCGATCGACGGCACGCCTGTTGAGGTCCCGGTTCCGAGGAACGTCAGCTTCATAAGAAGATGTTAAACCACATAGGAACATCGGACACATACGCAAGAGACCTTCTGCCTATGTTCCCTATGTTCCTATGTGGTGCAAAGGCGCTTTACTTCTTGCCCAGGATCTCGTCGCCCGAGAATTTTGCCGCGGCCTGGGCTTTTAGTTTTTCCTCGGTCGCGCGGACGAGGTGGACGTACTGCATCCGAAGATCCCCGAGGAGCCCATCGAGAAGCCGCTCTTCCTGCGCGTGAAGATTCCCTCTCGTTTTGTCCTTGAACATCGCAAGAACATCGAGCCAGTATTTGCCGGTCTCGAGGTCGAGCGAGCGTTTGCCGGTTGCGGGATGGGGCACCGCTCCGAGCGCCGCGGCCGCATTTGTCGCGATCGTCGAGAGGAAATTGACGAAGCTGGCCGGATCGTCAGCTCCCGGAAGGTCTTGCTCATCATCCGCCGAACCCGGCATCTCGGCAGCCGCGGGCGGCTTCGGTTCGCGGGCCTCGTCTTGTGCCGGCGGCGTCGGCTTAGCCGGTTCCGCCTCGAGCGACACGCCTTCCTTCACGCTTCCATCCGGATTGAACTTTCTCCGGTCAGCAACCTTAAAGCTGACCTCTTCGCCGTCTTTCTCTTTATCTGACATCGTTTTCAAGTTTGTTACCCAATTCTAGCATTCTGCCGAAATGACATTCCATACTGCCGCCTGAGCCCCCGTTATTGCTAGACTTGCCTTAATGTCGCAAGCGTTTGACGAGTTGGTTGCCGTGATGGCGAGACTTCGTGCTCCCGGAGGATGTCCGTGGGACCACGAGCAGACATACGCGTCGCTCGCACAATATCTGCTTGAGGAGGCGTACGAAACTTTCGACGCCATTCAGGAAGCCGACGCAACCGGTGATACCGCGAACCTTCGAGAGGAACTCGGCGATCTGCTTTTGCAGGTAGTCTTTCACTCGACGATCGGGGCCGAGCGTGGTGATTTCACGCTTGACGAGGTTTGCGAGGGAGTGACAAAAAAGCTCGTTCTTCGTCACCCGCACGTGTTTGGCGACAGGAAACTCGCCCGCGCTCAGGACGTGCTCGACAACTGGGACAAGCTGAAGGCGGACGAGCGAAACGCATCGGGGAGAAAGGCAAAGGACCACGATTCGATCCTCGACGAAGTGCCCGTGCATTTTCCGGCCTTGCTTGAGGGACTGAAACTCACCAAAACCGCGGCGAAGGTCGGATTCGACTGGGCAGATCCAGACCCTATATTCGACAAGATCAATGAAGAAGCAGCCGAGCTGCGAATGGCGATCGGTGAAAACGCCCCAGAAAAGATCGCCGAAGAGGTCGGAGATCTACTTTTTGTCGTTCTCAACCTCGCGCGCCACCTTGATGTCGAGCCGGAGACCGCATTAAAGCGCACCAATCGTAAGTTTCGCGCGCGATTTCGTTTCGTTGAGAAAACGGTCCGTTCCCAGGGCCGCTCCCCAGAAGAACTGAGTCTTGAAGAGCTGGATGCGTTGTGGAATAGCGCAAAAAAGGCCAAAAGTCTCGGCTGATCAGCAACAGCAAGTAACCCAGGATACAGAAATACAGGTCAATTCACGCTAGCCTTTCGATCAAAGGGAGGTTAACCGATCATGATCGATCAAATACTTAAATATGTTCTTACCTGCGCGTTGGTTATGAGCTTTACGGTGCTCGCCCTCGCGCAGGAGAAGGTAATTACGAAGACCGAAGTTATTGTAAATCCGGACGGCACGTACACGGTGATCGAGTACCCGGTCGGCAAAGAGGTCACGGTTACCCTGTCGCCATCGGGCACACTGACGGGCGGCAAAGGTACTGCCAAGGTGATCCGGGCCGCGGACGGTACTAAGATACTGCTTGACTTTACAGGCCTGCCAGCAACGTCAAGCCGCTTCTACGCTTATGCCATCGATCCGTCAGGAATGCCGACATTGCTCGGTCCGTTGACAGTAGAAAACGGCATCGCTCGCGCCGAATTCACTACGCCGATGAGCCAGTTCATGCTGGCGTTGTCGCCGCTCGAGGGACTCACGGCGATAACGCCGGCTAACGTGGTCTTTACGAGTGCGGTTCCGGCCGGATACACGATCGTACCCCGGCGCGGGGGCCAGCCAGTGGTGGCAGCCGTTGGAGCGTCGACATTCGTTTCGTATGAAGTGCCGATGTTGAACGTCCCCACCTTCGGCGAGGCTGAGCGCGAATTGAAATTAAAATTCGGCGGAGAGCTATCGGGACTTGAGGCAAAGGCCTTCATTGACCGCGAAAAGGGAACGACCAAGGTCAAGATGGAATTCGACGATATGCGGAAGGTGCCGTCGAACAAACGGTTCGTTCTTTGGGCGTACTCGCCTGACGGCAAATACACGAAACTAGGGCAGGTTATCAATTCGGGCAAACGCGACGAGGCCACTATCAAGACCGAGACGTCGCTAACCGATTTCGGACTTCTCGTCACGGTTGAGGACTCGGAGGTTTCGGTGCCGACCAGCCGGATCTATTCAGTTTTTACCGTTATCTCACAATGATCCTTTCCTCATCAGTGAGATTACGGCAAAGGTGAGGCCCGAATTGGGTCTCACTTTTTTACGGGGCAAAGAGTTCCTGCAGCCTCGCGATAATCATTTTTTGATCAAACGCTTCGAGCTGAGCGATCTTTTTAACAAGACGGTCGCAGTCCACGGTCATCAGCTGGTCGAGGACGACCAAGCGGGAGTTGTTAAGCAGTTCTATAGGAATCCTCGTCGGGTAATTGCCGCCGGCCGACGAGATCGGGGCGACCGTGACATGTCCTGTATGACGGTTCATTTCGTCGGGGGAAACCACGACGCATGGGCGAGTATTCTTTGCGTCCTTTGACGGAGTACGGTCGAGATTGACCAGATAAACGTCAAAACGGCTTACCATTGCCATTTGCTCCGTTCGAATTGCGTCGGGATGGAATCGAGACCGCCTTCGTCGTCATCGTTCTCGGCCATGGCGCGGAAGGCATCTTCCCATCCGGCCCGAGGTTTCTGGGCTTTTCGGATCATTATGCCGTCTGGGTGCAGTTCGACCTCGACCTCGCCCGAAATACCGCTTTCTTCGAGTAAAACCTTGGGGATTCGTATCCCCTGCGAGTTACCGATCTGAATTATCTGGGCTTTCATAATTACATCGTAATTACATCAACCCTTCACGTCAACCGATCTTTTCGATTCCGCCCATGAACTGCTGAAGGACCTCGGGAATCAGGATCGAACCGTCATCTTGCTGGTGGTTCTCGAGCACCGCGATCCAGGTGCGGCCAACCGCGAGGCCCGATCCATTGAGGGTGTGGACAAATTCCGGCTTACCGCCGCCGGCCCGTTTGAATCGCGTGTTCATACGCCGAGCCTGAAAATCGCCGCAATTCGAACAGCTCGATATCTCGCGGTAAGTATTCTGGCTCGGAAGCCAAACCTCGATATCGTATGTCTTGCGGGCTCCGAAACCCATGTCACCTGTCGACAGCACGACGGTTCGATAGGGCAAACCGAGAAGCTGTAGAATGCGTTCGGCGTCGGCCGTCAGCTTTTCGTGCTCGGCTTCGGAATCCTCGGGCTTGCAGAGTTTCACAAGCTCGACCTTCTCGAACTGGTGCTGACGGATCAGGCCGCGAGTGTCCTTGCCATAGCTGCCCGCCTCACTGCGAAAACACGGCGTGTAGGCGGTGTAATGCTTTGGAAGGTCGGATTCGTCGAGCATCTCGCCCGCATGATAGTTGGTTACGGGGACCTCGGCGGTCGGGATCAAGGCAAAACCGCGTTCGTCCTTGATATGGAATAGGTCCTCCTCGAATTTAGGCAATTGATTGGTGCCGAACAGGGCGTCACGGTTGACGAGAAAGGGCGGCAGCGTTTCGGTATAGCCGTGCTCGCGTGTTTGCACATCGAGCATGAAGTTGACGAGTGCCCGCTCAAGTCTAGCCCCTGCACCATTTAGGATCGCAAACCGCGAGCCCGCGATCTTTGCTGCTCGTTCCAGGTCGAGAATACCCAACGCCGTCCCGAGATCCACGTGGTCCTTCGGCTCGAAATCGAACCGTCGCGGCTCACCCCAACGCCTGATCTCTTTGTTCGCGGTTTCATCCCGCCCGACCGGCACATCGGACGCCGGGATGTTAGGCAAGCCCGCGAGCAGGTCGCGCATAGCTGCGTCCGCATCGTCTCGCTGTTGCTCAAGGTCAGCCTGTTTCGCTTTGAGCCCGGCGATCTCGGCCTTCTTTGCCTCCGCCTCGTCGGACTTCCCGGCCTGGATCAATCCCCCGATCTCCTTGCTCGCCTCGTTTCGCTGTTGGTTGACAGCATCGGCTTCGCCGTTCACGCGTCGGCGCTCGGCATCGAGGTCTGCAAACCGGTCAAGCGGGTCCGCCGGGAAATTACGGCCGGCGAGCGCTTGGCGAACCAAATCGAGATTTTGCCTTACATAACTGATGTCCAGCATGTGCTATTTCTTCTTGAGGGCGGCGATCATTTTTACCGCTCCCTCGATCCGCCTTACCCTTGTCTCGGGTTTCTTCGCCTCGTCGATTGCGCCGACGTACTCCTTGCGGTGCGAGTAACTCAGCTTCTCCCAGGCGGCGGCTGCATCCTTGTTCTTTTTCAAGGCTTTTTCGAAGTCCGCGGGTACTGTAACGACGCGCGGTGCCGTGTCCTTTTCCCACGTAACTACAATGTGGTTACCAGCTTCGATTCCTGCCATTTCACGGAACTCCCTTGGAATACCTAGCATGTACGTCCCGCCCATCCGGACGACACTGCCCCGATATTTAGCCTTGTTTATGGTCGCTACAACCTGAACCCGTTTTGAGCCAAAGATCTCCTCGACATCGAACGGCACGGTTATCCCGGTCGCGTTCATCGTCGGGTGCTTTTCCAGCACGCAGGAGAAAGTTTGTTTCGCCGCCATTTTTCTCCTAAGATTCTACTACGGGCGGAAACGCGAGTGTGAACGAGGTGTCGAAGTGTGAGAGCGATGCACGCTCCTTAACAGTCGCGTTTCTGCCCGAAATGTATGACGACTAAAATTCGCAAGGCTGTTTTCCCCGCGGCCGGTCTTGGCACACGGTTCCTTCCGGC
>CAZSOE010000135.1:0-6035 GCA_964608335.1 uncultured Chloracidobacterium sp. | reverse complement strand
ATACTCCTGGTACCGCGTGTTGCTGAAATAACGTCGCCCGCGTGCGATCACGATCAGATCGCCGACCTCGAGCCGGGCAACTTCGGGCTTTGCCGACAGGGAAACAAATCTCAGATCGCTGCGGCCCGCGGCCTGGGCATAATAACGAAAGAGTTCAGGTGTCTCGCAGGCAACCGTCCCGCCAGTCCGCGCGGTCTGGCTGATCGCCCGGACGACGTCTCTGGTCGCGGCGTCATAAAACTCGTCGTGGGGAAAATACGAACCGGCCCCGGCCTTGCCACCGCCAAGCGTATTTGTGAACAGCCGGTAGTTCGGGGAATACGAAAGCGAATTGACGAGGGGAATCAAAAGTACGGCGGCAAACGCAGCGGACTGGAAAACCGGGGCGGCCCATGCTGGCACCTTTCGCGAGATCCACGTGACCGACGCGCAAAAGGCCAAGGCGGCGGCGATAAGTATCAGTGGTTCGACGAGCGTGAAGTAGCGCGTAAACTTCCCCCCGAGCACGGTGAACGGCATGAACCAAAAGAACGCCCAGAAAAACAGGAAAAACCGCCCGTCACCCAAGTGGCGTCGAAACATCAGCGGCAGACCGATCAGAAACAGGGCGAGCGTCGACAGCGACGTCTTTACGGCGATGAAAACGTAGTAGAACGTCCAAGGAACGCCTGCGAGCCAGGCGGTCATCTGGTTCTGGTAGAGGTGGCCCATGAATTCGTACGCGTCGTGGCCGATCCGCTTTTCGGTCGAGAACTCGAGCATTGCGCGCCACGTCTCCGGGAACAGTATCGTTGGATTTAGCACGACAAAAGCCACGCCCATGATGATGAAAAACCCGAGCCAGCGGCGCTTCTCCATGTTCCACCGCTTACCCGGTACGCCCTTGAAAACGTTGTAGTAGCCTCCCGTTACAGCCAGCAGATGTGGGTAGTACTTCGAGGCCATCAGCCCCGCAAAGCCGACGGCGGCCGCCCAAGCATGACGGGTCCATCTTGGGCGCCCAAGTTCGGCTGCGGTCTGTCCTCTTATCCAAAAAAGGTTCGTCAGAAGGAAAAAGAACAGTACCAGGCTGTCCTCCTTCGCAATACGGTCGAACCCGATGGCCATCGGTTCAACAGCCCAGAGGCCTGCTGCGACGATGGCAATGTCGCGTCCGAACAGCTCCTTGAGAAGCAGATACAACAGGAGCGCCGTGAACGTGCCCAAAAGTGCGATCGGAAATCGCAACGCGGCCTCTTGTGAGATAGGCGCCGCCAGACTGGGTCCAAGGCTCTCACTTATCGAAATGCTAAGCGTCTGCATTCCCTTCATCAGAAAGGGGTGCTCGCCGTTACGACCTGAAAGGCCGTTTGCGCGATATTCCTGGGCCGTCTGCAGCTTGTTGAGTTCGTCCTCGCCCAGACTCTCGGCCCCGAGATCGTTGACGCGAAGAAAAAACCCGAGCAGGAGCAGCGTCGTCAGGACCAGAATGACCGACGTACGGCTCCGAGTGAAAACCAATTGATCCGGGAATTTTGAGGGGTCGATACCGGCGGTCGTTGGCGGAAGTATGTTGCGTGACAATGCCTTGCCCTCGGCCTCTTTGGGATCGGTAGTTATGACAGGTCTGAGGTTAGCTCAGGCCCGTTCGCAATGTCAAAAACTGAGTAATAATGGGTGTCGCGTGGTAAAATCGGTTAGAGATCCGACACGGGTCTGAGGTTCCACGAATTGTATTTACGTGTCATTGCCGCGCTCATCACCGCGATCTGGCTGATCTTGATCGCCTTGGGGAAACGCGGCTTCGTTCATATTCTAATACTCAATGCGATCGGTATTGTGGCCGTCGATGCCATGATGGTTTTTCGTTCCAGGCTGACAATTAAATCGAACGCAGACCCGCAAACTCGGCATCAAACGTTAGACCTAACGACTGAGTGATGAACCCTGCGACGCGTATGAATCGACCGTGGGCACTGTGTAACTTCGCGGGCATTCTTGTCCTCTGTGCGGCCCTCGGCGGGCTCCGGACGGATGCTCAGGATGTTTCTCCGGCCACCGCGGCGCCAGAAAGCCCTTCTGCATTACGGATCGAAAAGGTCCCCGTAGCCGGTGGGGCTGAGATAATCACGATCTTCGGAACGGGCGAATCGAGACGCGGCGTGCATGAAGAACTGCCGATGGTTAGCATTCTGCGCGATACGCTCGGGGACGAGATCCCCGATAACGACCGTCTACGATACGTCTGGATGCTGACCTACACCAAGCCTACGTTTTGGCAGAAGGCTGCAGCATTCGTTCCTTTCCTTTATGTCAACGGCGGGGGCAAGGAGAACGTCGGAAAAGGCCCGCCGCCGCCCGTAGCGGACATGCGTCGCTCGAACACTGTGATGTGGAATCAGATCCTTTGGTCTGTTTTCCGCAAGATCGTACTCGGTGAACTGGGCGCGGGCGTCCGCGCCTCGGGTTCGCAATACCAGCAGAATACTGCAGATTACCGGCGGACCGCGGTTGCTTCAGCCTTGACCGTTCTCTCGCTCTACGAGTCGGTCGAGGGTGAAAAAGTGCTCACCGACTCCGAACTGAAGGACATTCAGTCGAGACTTTGGCTGAGCGACAAAGCGTTCGGCTGGCACATGCAGGACGAAAATCTCCACCGGGTCTACGACAAACGCACGGCCGAAATTCGCGACATTCGCGGGCACAATTGGGAGTTGTTGCGGCAGCATGCGGAGGCTCAAGGCCTTTACTTTGAGCCAATGGAGATGGCTGACGGGATCGCCCGCCATGGAATGCTGTGGGTCGCTGAGGAGGACCTGCTCGCGAACAAGAGTCGAAAATTTGAAAGAAGGTTCTTGAACATTCAAGATCCGTGGAACGATAAGAAGCTCGCGAACTGGAAAGGCTACTCCGAAACCCGTTGGTTCGATCCGGAAAACCGGGTGGTTGGAAAGGGCACCCTTGGCGCGACGCCGCGAAAGATGATACCGCTAGCCGTATACGGTCTCGATCATCCGAAGATACCGATATTGTTGGTCGACTTCCGCAACAACGGCAATCCTAAGATGCGCGAAATGACGAAACGGGCTCTCGGCGACGTGACGAGCAATGTGCTCGCGCTTTCGCGGTTTAGCGGCTTCCCTTATTTCTTTGGACGCTTCCTCTATGATTTCGTAACCGGCCGGCGCGGAATGGACCTTAACCAGACTTCGCGCCTTCGCTCATACGCACAACTCAAAACATTGCTCGCGCTCGACGACCAGATGGACGCGGACCTCCGCGAGATCATCGGGGATCGGCTCGAAAATGTGCGGATCAATCCCCTTGGCAACGACAGCGATACCGAAAAGGCGATCGCCAGGACCCAGTATCAAAACCTGATGCGTTACGCATCCGACCCTGATGGACTGCCGGCCCAGATCGAGCGTGAGCGGCGTGAAGAGATGGTTAAATTCGCCCATGGGAAAGGGGCTCGCGTCTTTTTCAAGGCCGCAAACGTGCTCAGCCTTGGAATGTACTCGCACCGCGAAACGCCGACACAGGAGCTATTGGCCCGGATGGACACACGGAGGCAGCTCAACTATCACGAACGGATCGTTCTCGAGGTGGCGGCTAGCTCCGCGCGTCCCGAGATCGATTCGAGCATCGAGCAGCTGCGACGATCGTTGACGTTTCTCGCCCTCAATGGAGCCGACGCTCAAGATAAAACGGCACGCGCACTGGCAAAGATATTTGCGAACAGCAACGATCAGGAATTAAAGACCATCTCACTTGCTAGCCTCTACCGTATCAACGACTCGACGGCCAAGAAGGCACTGCTCGGCATCTACAGTGATGGCTTGGTAGCGAATGATTGGCGGGCGATGGCCGCCGAATATCTCAGACGCGCGCTCGACGAGGGACAGCGGATATCCAAACGAGACGCTGCCGCGATCGCCGGCATGTCTACGAATTAGCCAACGGTCATATATCGGAATGTGGCTTTCTTCCAAAGTTCGAAGGTGTGCCTACCTGTGCGTCTTATTGCTTCTCGGCACAGCGTTTGTCGAGGCGCAGAGCGTCAAGCGGCTAGTAATACTCAAGATCGACGGACTTCCGGGGTATTACGTCGACCGATTCGTGCAGCAACGCGACCCTTCGACGGGAAAGTCCGTACTTCCCTGGTTCGAGGAGGTCTTCTATAAGAATGGATCGCGTCTTGAGAATTTCTACACTCGTGGCATGAGCCTTTCGGGCCCCTCATGGGGCCAGCTCGACACCGGCCAGCACCTTCAGATCAAAGGGAATGTCGAATACGACCGGTACACGCTGCACGCTTACGATTACCTGAATTTTTTCCCGTACCTGGTTGCGCAGGGTCTCGGGCGGTCGGCGGATATGCCGGCGACCGAGGTAATGGACCAACTCGGCATCCCGCTCTTCTGCGACGCCTTCCCTTTCGAGAATCGCTACACCAGTGCCCAACTCTACCAACGTGGAAACGGTTGGGCTGTTCTTGCGAGCGGCTTCCTGAAGCTGTTTCCGCGCGACCCTGCCGACCTGATAGATGAGTGGACGCTGGGTTTCAATTTTCGCCGCACCACCTTTGATCAAAATGAAAGGGACATTGTCGGAAAACTGACGAAACGTCCGCACATCGACTATTACGATTATTACGACACGTCGTTCGATCACGTATCGCATCACAATAACGATACTGCCTCGCGGCTGAAGGAACTCAAGAGGCTTGACCTCTTGATCGGACGGATCTGGACCGCGATCCAAGCCTCGTCGAGAGCCGATGAGACCGCCTTGGTGCTCGTTTCGGACCACGGTTTCAATTCGGACGAAAAGGTTTACAGTCAGGGGTTCAATCTCGTGCGGCTCCTCGGGAGCTCGAGTGGCGGCGGCCACCACGTAGTGACGAAACGGCGGCTGTTGCTTGATTATTCGCTCAAGGGCGTTTATCCGTTCGTTCCTCTCATCCGGACCGAGTCGAAGGACTCGTATTACCTCAAGGGAAAGCATTCCGCCTACCCGACCGCCCTCCTGGACTTTGACGGGAATGAGCGGTCGTCGATCCACCTGCGCCAAAGTGACTTGAATGTCCTTCACATACTCTTACAGCAACTGCAGAAAGGAAAACTCAAACCTGAGTTGACACGAGCGGTGAAGGGCACGTTCTTCAATGTCATCACCGCAAGGCGTAAAGAGTGGAAGGCACACCATGACGGGCTCTCGGAAGAACTCGGGGCGTTGCGGCGCTGGATCGAGAACGAGGAGAAAACGGTCGCGAAGCTGCCAAAAACATTCACCGACGAAGACCGCGCGCGGGGGATCGACCAGGCGAAACGGCGAGTGATCGCACTCTATGAGATCGCGCAGCGGACTGAGAGTCAGTACCGGGCATACCTGGCTTCGGTTGGCCGTTTGCTGAGTCTCGACCCGGACACCTTCGATCCAAAACGGGTTCGCGTCGAGGAGTTGATAGCGCCGGGTGCGATGGGCGATCAGAACTCGGTCTACGATTTGCAGAATTATGTGGTCGGCTTATCGCCTGAAGGGCTTGTACTCGGCCCCGACGGAACGCTCGATCTTGACGCAAGTTTGTCGCGTGTCAACTACCTCGAGCTTTTTACACGGCAGACGGTGCGGAACAATGTGCAGCCCGCGGTAGCTAACCGGCCTGTCGACTTCGTTGCGCTCGATATTCCACGGGAGGCGATCGAACAGGAACTCCCCACAGATCTTCGCCCGACTGACGACGTGGTCTGGCTCTCAGGCTCGCAGAAACAGGCATTGATCCTCGCAAGGAGCACTGACGGCGAGCATACGTATCGCTACCTGCCCATCAGCGACCTGCGGCAGGACCGGCAGGCGCTCCAGCTTCCGCCCGAGCCCGCCTCCTTGGCTGCCGCCTCCGTGCGCTTGGCCAGCATCTCGTGCGCGGAATCGCGGTCGAGCGCATCCTCGTACTTGCCGTAGTACGGGCTGTGCTCGATCACGCCCCGCCGCTCCTCCGCCGTCAGCGGTCCGATGCGGCCTTGCGGCGGCCGGATCAGCGTCCTCTGCACGAT
>CAZSOE010000134.1:0-6061 GCA_964608335.1 uncultured Chloracidobacterium sp. | reverse complement strand
CGCGTTTCGGGCGATCTCGATCACGTCATCTTTACGGGCGCGGTTGGTCACGAACGTGTTCCTGCGTTGCTCGATGCCTGCGACATTCTGGTCTCACCGCACGTCCCGCTGGCTGATGGTGCCGAATTCTTCGGCTCGCCGACAAAGCTGTTCGAATACATGGCGATGGGCAAGGGCATTGTCGCAAGCCGGCTCGGCCAGATCGGCGATGTTCTGTCCGATGGCGAAAACGCTCTACTCGTCGAACCAGGAAACGCAGTGGAACTCTCGACCGCGATCACCCGGCTGGCGACACATGCTGAATTGCGGAAGAAGCTTGGTGCCGAAGCCAGGTCGGCCGCCGTCGCGCGGCACACCTGGAAGAAGAACGCTGAGATCGTGCTCGATGCTTATCGCGAGCTTGGCTGACGGCGATTGGTCTTGGGACAATCGCTGGTTTAGTATCGTCGGAGAACCGATCCGAACCGTATGCGGATTTCCGTAGTAGTTCCGTGCTATAACGAGGCCCAGGTGCTGCCCCAAACCTACGACCGTATCGCTTCGGTCCTTGATGGCCTGGGCGAGACGGATCGCGAGCTGATCTTTGTCGACGACGGCAGCTCGGACGATACGTTCGGAGTGCTTAGCGAACTGCAGGCGCGGCACAGGGACGTTCGTGTGCTCGGCCTGTCACGAAATTTTGGTCACCAGATGGCCGTTACCGCCGGGCTCGACGAAGCGTCGGGCGACGCGACGGTCATCATCGATGCCGACCTCCAGGACCCCCCTGAAGTGGTCGCCGAGATGCTCGAAAAATGGAAGGCGGGCGATCAGGTCGTTTACGGCGTTCGCGATGAGCGAGCGGGCGAAACGCCGTTCAAGTTGTTTACTGCCAAAATGTTCTACCGGCTTATCAATCGACTCTCGGACACGCCGATACCGTCGGACACCGGCGATTTTCGCCTGCTCGACCGGTCCGTTGTTGATACGCTGCGCACGATGCCCGAGCGCGATCGCTTCTTACGCGGGATGGTGAGCTGGGTCGGATTTCGTCAAAGCCCGGTGCATTATCGCCGCGAGGCTCGTGCCGCGGGCCGCAGCAAGTATCCACTCGGCAAGATGCTTCGATTTGCCGCGGACGGAATCCTCAGCTTTTCGATCGTGCCCCTGAAGCTCGCGATCTGGATCGGCTTCGCGTCGATCGGGTTGGCTTTCGCAGGGATCGTCCTCGCGGTTCTCGAACGCATTTACAACCTCTACGACGTCACCATCTCGCGAGGATGGGCGTCGCTTTTTATCGCGGTGCTTTTCATGGGCGGCGTCCAATTGCTGACATTAGGCATCATCGGCGAGTACCTCGGCCGGATCTATGTCGAAGTAAAGAGGCGTCCGCTCTATGTTGTCCGCGACCGCCTGGGCTTTGGACAACAGTAAGATCATGCCGCTAACTCCCAAACTACGCTCACCCGTCTGGAAGCGGATCGCCCTGGTGGGCATCGTCCTTATTATCTCGTTGATCGTCAGGGCCGGCACTGCTCACTTCCTCGCGGAGCGCATCGACGATGGTGCGTGGTTCCAACACGGTTCGTACAAGATCTTCGACGCACGTGCCCAAGGGATATTGGACGGCACCGAGCCGGTCTTCTTCCTCAACGATCCGACACGAACGGACCTCGTACAATATCCGCCGGGATTCCCGCTGCTCGTCGCATTCATATATCAGGTAACGGGCGAGCGTTCGGCCCTCGCGGTACTGAGCGCGATCTGGTGGCTTGATGCATTAGCAACACCGCTGCTTCTGTTCGCTGTCGGCACCGTCGCCTTCGACCGCAGGGCCGGATATTGCGCCGCTGCGTTCGGTGCTTTTTCGCCGCTGCTCGCATATTACGGCGTGACCCCGTCGTCCGACCCGGTGACAACATGGATTGTCCTCGGCGCACTTTTGACGCTGCTCTTTGCAGTGAGAAAACATTCGTGGACTGCGGCCCTTGCGGCTGGAGCCATTTTGGGCCTGGCCTGCTGGTTCCGTGTAAATCCCCTGTTCTTAACGTTTGCATGGGGCATCGGGGTGCTCCTGACGAGGTCGATCCCGACTCGCCGAAGGGCCGCGATGGCCATGGCGGTCGTCATCGGAACGGTTGTGATCGCCGCGCCGATACCCATTCGCAACGCTATCGTCTTCAAACAAGTTGTCATGACCGGGCTGAACGTCGGTTCCAACCTCTGGGAAGGCCTGGGCGAAACAGAACTCGGAAATCAACACGGGTTCAGGTACGGCGACCAGGTGATGGTCGAGGTCGAGAGAGCGGAGCTGGGTCTCGCGGCTGATTTCCCGATAACACCGGTGTGGCCCGACGGCATTGCGCGCGACCGCGAGCGCGCCCGGCGCTCGCTCGCATTCATCGCCGAACATCCCGTTTGGTATTCCGGTGTGATGCTGACGCGAATGTACTGGATGCTGAAGATCGCGGGCGATCCGGGACCGTACTATGGCACGGCAGGCATCAACTGCACACGCACGAAATGCCTTCCGGTCGAGTTGCAGAACGGAGCGGCCGCCGTCATCATCGATCTCGTCGGGATGGCACAGAGCGTGTTGCGTTACGTTACGATACCGCTTGCAGCGATTGGATTGTGGTTCGGACTCAGGCGACATCGCGCTGCTACGTTTATTCTTTTGGCGACCGTTCTTTATTACCTTGTCGCGGGAACAGCGGCCCATACCGAATTACGTTACGTCTTGCCGATGCACGCTGTACTCGTTGTTCTCGCCGGCCTGGCTCTTTCCAAAGTTCCGTTTGCGCGAACTCGCGATCGGCAGGACTAACCCGTGGCCCAATGAAAGACCGCCTTCTCGACTTCCTGGCCTGCCCTGAGTGCGGCGGAGAACTCTCGCTCGCCGATGCCGGGCTTGAGGACTCCGAGATCATCTCGGGCACGTTGAACTGCGCAGCTTGCCCAAAAAAATATCCGATCATTCGCGGGGTTCCAAGATTCGCCGATGTCAGCGTGCTTGAAGGCGAAAAGGCCGTGACGGCCGAGGGGTTCGGCTTCGAGTGGCAGCATTTTACCCAGAGCGACGCGGGTTATGCCGAGCAATTCCTCGGCTGGATCGATCCCATCCGGCCTGAAGAATTCGAAAACAAGGTAGTGCTCGACGCGGGCTGCGGCAAGGGGCGGCATATGAAGCTCGTCGCTGAATGGGGTGCACGCGACGTGGTCGGCGTCGATATCAGCGACGCGGTCGAGACGGCCTTTGACGAATGTCGCGGTGTCGAAAACATGCACGTCGTCCAGGCCGACCTGTGCAGCCTGCCGTTAAAGCGCGTCTTCGAGCACGCCTACTCGGTCGGCGTTATCGATCACATCCTCGAGCCGATCGCGGCGTTCCGCTCGGTAGCGTCGAAGGTCAGCCCGGGCGGCCGCGTGTCTGTATGGGTCTACGGGGCCGAGAACAACTGGTGGATCGAGAAGCTCGTAACCCCTGTCCGCATAAGGTTTACGTCCAGGCTGAAGCCGCGCACGCTGCTTCAGGTCTCGAAACTGCCCACGCTCGCTGTCTTCCTTGTGTCGAAGGGCTTTTATCGCCCGCTCAACAAATTCCGGGTCGGCCGCAGGATCGCCTCGCGGCTGTTCTACAATGATTATATGAACACTATCGGCCGTTTTGGCTGGAAGGAGCAGCATAATATCGTCTTTGATCACCTGGTCGCCCCGACCGTGACATACGTATCGCGCCCGGAATTCGAATCGTGGTGGGACGACATCGGCGCTGATGAGGTCGCCATCGGCTGGCATAACAGGAACAGTTGGCGCGGTACAGGCCGCATAAAGTAAGCTAATTCTATGGAAATGACTTCGACCTCGACGGCTTCAGAGGCCGCGCTCCCGCGCGAGATGATGCTTCACACTTACCCGATCCTTTTTGAGGTCGAAGGCTCGCATTGGTGGTACATCGGCCGGCGAAAGATCATCTCGGAATTTCTTCGAGATATTGTCAACAAACTCGGGCGGCGGCCCGAGATCGTAGATGTCGGCTGCGGGACGGGCGCGAACCTTTTGCTGCTCAAACAGTTTGGTGACGCTAAAGGTATAGATGTCGCCGAGGATGCTCTCGCGTTTTGCCGTGAGCGCGGACTGTCGAATGTCGAGCTCGGCTCGGCCGAAGAGCTGCCGCTGCCCGATAATTCGGTCGATCTGGTGACCGCGTTCGATGTCGTGGAACATCTCGACGACGACCTCGCGGGCTTGAGGGAATTCCGTCGCGTCTTGCGGCCCGACGGACGCGTACTGTTGTTCGTCCCGGCGTTTATGTTCCTTTGGGGTTTGCAGGATGACGTCAGCCATCACCGGCGGCGATACACTATCCCGCAACTTCTCGACGTCGTTCGTAAAGCAGGCTTCGAAGTGGAAAGGACGACGTACGCCAACATAACCTTCTTCCTTCCGATCCTTCTGGTCCGCCAGTTCATGCGGCTGACCGGAATAAAGACCGAAACCGAGAACACGATCGGCGTGTCGGCCTTCAACGGAATATTCGGCCGCATTTTCGGAGCCGAAAGCTGGTTCCTACGGCGAATGAACCTGCCTTTCGGCGTGTCGGCGATCTGTGTCGCGCGGCGCGTCGGCTGACGCGGCGATCCCCGATGAGCGCATCGAGCACAACCTCACTCGCAAAAGAAAAAGTGCGGGCCCGCGAGCAGTGGTCTGAGGATCCATGTGGTGAGGTATACGGTCGCGGCAACGAATTTGCATCGCGCGAATTCTTTGACAAGGTCGAGCGCCACCGGTATCACGACTATGCACCGTGGATGCCCGAGGTGATGGGCTTTGACGCGTTCCGCGGCAAACGTCTCGTCGAGGTCGGCTGCGGGATGGGCACCGACCTGCTCCAGTTCGCACGCGGCGGGGCGCGGGTAATCGGCCTCGACCTTACGCCAAGGTCCGTCGCGGTCTCGCGCGAGCATTTTAGCGTCTACGACGTCGACGCTCCGTTTGCGATATCCGACGCGGAACATTTGCCATTCCCCGACAATAGTATCGATGTTTATTACTCGAACGGCGTGCTTCATCATACGCCTGACACCGAGGCCGCTGTGCGCGAAGCGCATCGCGTACTCAAAGCCGGCGGCACGGCAAAGGTCATGCTCTATCATCGCAGCTCATTTGCATACTGGTTCGAGTTGATGTTCCGGCACGGCGTGCTAAAAGGCGAGTTCTTTCGCGGCCTGCGGCCGGCCGACATTCTGAGCAAGTACGTTGAAGTGAACGAAGCCGGTGGACGACCGCTCGTTAAGGTTTACCGCCGCTCCGACGCGCGGCTCCTCTTCTCGGACTTCACTGACGTTAGGGTCGAGGTGGACCAGCTAACTCGTGCCGAGGTCTATTTCATCGGCAAGTTTCTTCCAGGGCGGCTGTTCGACCGGCTGCGACACACCATCGGCTGGAATGTCATAATCACCGCGATCAAGTGACCACGGAATCGAATACCGGCCTGAAAGCGCTTCTCGACCGCGCACTTTTTGCGCTTCTGCTCCTGCTCGCGTTCTCGGCTCCGATCTCGATCGCCGCGACGCAGACCGCCTGGGCTCTCGCTCTGCTGACATGGATCATCCGTTCGGCGATCTATCGTCCAAAGATAAGGCTCGCCGCGATCGATGTCGCCATACTTTCGTTCCTCGGTCTCACGCTGGTCTCGTCCTTTTTCTCGTACGAACCTGAAGTGTCGCTCAGAAAGATGATGCCGGTCTCGCTGGTGACTATCGTTTGGCTTGTCGCTCAGAATGTCGCCGCTCCAAAGCGTCGTTATCTCATCGCAGGGGCGCTGCTGGTCGGCGCGCTTGCGGCGAGCATTTTTACGTTTGGGAAACTTGCGGTCGGACAGAACCTGAAGATCGTCCGTCTCGCTGCGGACAGCCCGCTGCGTGCGGCCAACGTCCTCGACGGCTATACGATACTAAGAGCGAACGGCATTGACGTCGCGTCGCCCGAGGATCTGGCCGCGGCGATCGCCGGCCATTCGGGCGATGGAGCGACATCGATCACGGTCTATCGTCAGGAGCTGATCGACACATATAAAGTG